>CBFHRO010000003.1:0-85840 GCA_965658245.1 uncultured Flavobacteriales bacterium | reverse complement strand
CGAGGGCCTCCATGTGAACCTCGTAGTCGCGGACGTAGGCCAAACCGGCAGCCATGAACTCAAACTCCAACGAGTCTTGGTGCACGTCACCGACCGCCATAGGGTAAGGCAGGTAACGCACCGCCTCCGGATGCACGATTTGGATGCCTGACGCACCATCCACGCCACCCCAAAACCCGAAGTAGTCTGGGTTGTACTCGTAGAATGATTCGTTGATGCCGCCCGTTTGGCCCGGCACCTGCTGGGAGAAATCGGTTTGGGGAAATTGATCTGCAAAGGCGGTGCTGTCCGTGGGCACAAAATCGAAATTCACGTTCTGGATGGAGGACACCGTGGACCAATCAAACCCCTCCGGCTGCACGTTGGTCACGCCGTAAATGAATGAAAACCCGTGATCGGGCAGATTGGGTTGGGTGAGCTGTGCCTGGACAGAGAGCGTCAGGGTGAACAAGGCGCCGCATGCGGCAGCAGAAATCAAGATCTTCATGGCGCCAATGTACCAAATACCTTTGCCCTGTGAACGCACCCACACTTTACTACGACGGACCCTGCCGCCTTTGTCAGCACTCGGTTCAATGGGTGCGGCGGCGCATGCCTGAGGTGGAATGTGTGCCGCTTCAAAGCGAGGAAGCCCTGCGCGCGTTGCCCTCGGAATGGACCACACCTCCGCTTCTTGGGGTGGTGGTCGTCGACTGCAAAGGCCAAACCCACGTGGGTCACCGGGGGCTCCATGCCCTGGCGTCGCACGCAACAGGCCCTTGGCGCTGGTTGCTTCGACTCGTGCCTGGCTGGGGCTACGCACTCGTGGCCCGCACCCGAAGCATTTGGGGCCGTGATGACACGTGTTCTGTCAGCTGAGCCTGTGTGACTTGGGTGTCCAAAGCATGTTCAAGACGAGCGGTACCTTCGCTGCCATGAATTCTCTTGTCGAATGGATCAGCCAACCATGGCCCTGGTACGTTGCCGGGCCCATCATTGGCCTCATGGTGCCCTTGCACCTCATCCTGCTGAACCGCACCTTCGGGATCAGCTCCACTTTTCGTCACGTCTGTGCGGCGTGCATTCCCAACAACCTCGATTTCCTCAAGTACGATTGGAAATCCGAGTCTTGGAACCTCGTGTTTGCCGGGGGCGTGTTGGTTGGGGCGTTTTTGGCGGCCACCTACTTCAGCACGGGCGAGCCCATCGCTTTGAGTGAAGCTGCCGTGGCGCGGATGCAGGCATTTGGCATTCAGGACATGTCGGGCCAACACCCTTCTGACATTTTCAGTTGGGACCACATTGGCGAATGGCGCACGTTGTTGTTCGTGATTTTGGGTGGATTCCTCGTGGGCTTCGGCACGCGTTACGCAGGGGGATGCACCTCCGGCCACGCCATCATGGGCCTGAGCCACTTCCAGCTCCCTTCTTTTGTGGCCGTGCTTGGCTTCTTCACGGGCGGGCTCATCATGAGCTGGCTCATCCTTCCCCTCATCCTCTCTTGATCCCTGAAACCATGAAAAACCTCATTGCATTGGTGTTGGGCACGTTGTTTGGCCTGATCCTCGTCAAAGCGGAAGTCCTCTCTTGGTTTCGAATCCAAGAAATGTTTGCCTTCCAAAGTTTCCACATGTACGGCATCATCGGCAGCGCAGTCGTGGTCGGCGCATTGAGCGTGTTCCTCATTCGCACATTGAAAGTGAAGAGCCTGGAAGGAAACCTGATTGAATTGAAAGACAAAGCCCCGCGCTACACCTCTGCCTACGTGGGCGGGACGGCGTTTGGGCTCGGTTGGGCCATGACGGGCGCGTGCCCGGGTCCGATGTACGCACTCATTGGCAGCGGGACGACCATCATGGTACTCGCCGTCGTGGCCGGGGTGTTGGGTGTCCTCACCTACGCCGCGCTTCGCGACAAACTCCCCCACTGAGGGAGCTTTCCTCTTCTGGGCCTGTGGGCCCTCAACGCACGACGAGGCGGCGGGTCACTCCTGTCGCCTCGTTCTGCACCAGGTACATGCCGGGCGCCCAACCTTCAGTGGACAGCCACGTACCACGAACCCCCATGTGTTGGCTTCCCGAAGCGTTCCACACGGACCACGTCGCTTGGGCGTCTGCCCCCAGGGCAATGGTTTGGCCCGCATGTGCAGGGTTGGGGAACAAGGGGAGGGTCGGGATCAGGGTCGACACGCCGTCGGTGCCGCCGGTGTCGGGCTGTGAAGGGGCGGCGCCTTGGTAACGCACCACCGTGGGCACGCCCAAGGTCGTGGACACTTCCATCCAAGGCATGCCCCCGTCGCTCAACCAAGAATAGGTCACGGTTTCCCGCTCAAACGCGAAGCCCTGACCCGCCAAGGTGACGTATACACTGTCATCGCTCGTGACGGTTGACTTCAAGCGAAGCACTTCGTGGCTGGAGCCGTCGGGCAACAACAACGTGCCGTAGCCGTCCACTTCCGAGTACCGATTTTGGTCCACCGCGTAGGTGAACGTTTCTGGCACCTCCACAACGTATGATGCGGTGGACTCCAAGGTCGCGTCCACCGTCAACGGCACGGGATGCACTTCGTCGATGTCGTCAAACGGCACCGGCAATTCAATGCCCGACACGGACAAACCGATGCCCACTTGGTTGTAGGTCCCCCCAGCGTACTGGTGGTACCCCACCACCTCATCGAGTTCAATCGGCACCCCGCCGCCCACATCTCCGCCCAGGTCGCCCAAGTCCGGGATGTTCAGAAAGGTGTAGAAGTGGTCGGCTTGGGTTTCAGGGTAAAGGAACGCGTTGTCAAAGGTGAACAACGCAGTGAAGGAGGCATCACCGATGTCCTGCACCTCCACCACGGTCGAATCCACGGGTTCGAGTTCCGAGAAATCCCAAATCCACCCTGGGCCCGACGCTTCGAAATCCAAAAGCAAATCTGGCGTGAGGTTTTGGAACACGTGGTCGGTTCCGCCTTGGGGCATGTCGCCTTCGGTGACGGTGATTTGGCCGTGTGCATGGTCTGCCATTGTCCACGCCACAAACGTCGCCATGGCCGCGAAGAAAAAGTGCTGCTTCATCTCATGAAGGTACACGTCATTGACCCAACTTTGGGTACATGAGTTTAGGTCGTGTCCTTTTGAGTTTGCTGCTGCCTCCCCTCGCTGTGTACGATCGCGGATGCGGATCCATTGTGATCGTTGCCATCCTCACCTGCTTTGGGTGGGTTCCTGGCGTCATTGGTGCCCTTGTCATTCTGAACAAAAACGACGCGACTTGACACAAAAAAGCCCCGCTTCATGCGAGGCTTTCTCTGTACCCGGGGTGGGAATCGAACCCACACTCCTTGCGGAACGCGAGTTTGAGTCGCGCGCGTCTACCAATTCCGCCACCCGGGCATCTCGGTAAGGAGGACCGCAAAAGTAGCGCAAGCTTCCCTTCCACGCAAAGCCTTCCGCTAACTTGTGCGCGGAATGCCACACAATCCCGCTTCTGACGCTCCCGTCTTGGGAATTGCATTGAGTACGATGGATGGTCGATTGGCCCAAAACCATGTGCTTGTCGCCCAAATCGCGACACTCCAACTTCCCGTGGTGGTGGTCAATCAGCTTCGCGGCAACACAGGAGAACTTTCGCTTGACGATTTGGGATGGTCCAGCGACCACGCTCAAATCATCCACATGACCACCCTGGGATTGAGTGTGTCCAGGAATGCTGCAATGGCCGCCCTTCAGTCACAGTGGGCCCTTTTGGCCGACGACGACATCACCCTTGACGTCCGGGCCTTTGCCCTACTCACAAAGCGTCTCCAAGAGGACACCTACTCCGACCGCGTCGGAGCCCTCGCAACACGACTGATGAAGGACCAAAACACCCCCTGGCGAGAGGGTGTTCAGGACCTTTCCATCCTTGAAGGCCGACAAACCGAAGTCCTTCGGCGGATTCAACGCATCAACAGCATGGAGTTGGTGTTGAACGTCTCGGCCTTGCGAGGTTGGGGCATTCAATTTGACACGCGGTTTGGGCTTGGAGCCCCACCCACCAATGGTGGGGAAGAAGTGATGCTTTTGGACAGCATCCTGCGGTGTGGAGGACGCATTGTGCCTGTGGATGTGGCGCCACGGCTTCACCCAGAAGAAAGTTCTGGCCAAGCCATCAACCCGGCGACGGCCTTCACTCAAGGCGCGGTGCATCGGCTCGTTTTTGGTGTCCGCCGTTGGCCGGCATTGTTCTTGGTGTACACCCTCAAGAGGATTCGTGCCGGCAATTTGGCCTTGGTGGTCAATTACGCCGAGGGAGGAAAGTGGGCGTCTCGCCAAGTCTGAATCGCCGCATCCACAGGCATCCCTTTGTCGTCATGCCACCCCTCCATTCCGAGGTCGCTCAACAACTGCTCGCACGCCTTGCGTTCGTGATTCGAAACCTTGGACATCCACCGACCAGGGTTGGGCAACGTGTGGGGCGCAGCTGATTTGGACACGAACGACAGGCGTTCCGCCGCACCTCGGACTTGCTGGGCATTGGCGGTCAACATCCCACGCCAAGAGGGGTGTTCCGACAAGCGTTTCACAGCAGCCCATGGGTCCACCACTGCCGATTCGTAGTGCAAAATCGGCAAAGATTCAGAGGGGGCCGAACGAAGGGCTGTGCGCTGAAGCACCGCCCAAACACCCACCAGTTTTTCAAGAACGCTGCCCTCCCGCGCGACGCGCATCAACACCTCCGCTTGGTCCGTCAAATGGTCCTCCAGCCACTTACGCTGATGCACAAACGCCTCAGGAGACCACGTCCATAGCCAATCCGAGTGGGCTTGTTTGGACAAGGCCACTGCCAAGGGATGCCGCATGATCAACGCGGGGGCCAACTCCGGGTGCGCCTTCAAATTGGCCGCAATCAAACCACAGGCGAACACGTCCTTGACCAGCAGTTTCCGTGCGTTCGCGGGGTTCCTTCCCACGTTGTCTCGATCCGTGCGCTTGGTGATGTACCGGCCACTGAACACCTTCGCCTGCCAAGCCTGCCAAGCCTCTGGAACCTCATCAGGCCTGAAATAGGGGTGGTCCACCCCGCCCTTCATCAGGGGGGCGTGCAACCTGTGAACGGGTTCGAACATCTCCCGCATGGTCCCGTCGGCGTTGAGCAAAGAGGCAAGCCACGTCGTTCCGCTTCGGCCTGAACCCACAAGCCAACCCACTCGCTCGGGAGCGGGGCGAAAACCCTGGGTGGCCATTCGAAAACCCAACTGAGCCTCTCGCGTGTGTTCTTGCAACGTCATCGGAGTGCAAATTCGTTACTTTCAGCCGTCCATGCGCGCCACCGTCGTCATTCCTTGCTACCGGCCCGACGCCAACTTCGAAAAGATGTTGGCCGACTTGAACGCCCAGACCTCCCAAGAGTTCTGCGTCATTCTGGCTGACGATGGCAACACCCCCCCCCTGGCGCCCCGGGTGGCCAAGGTGCTGAAAAGGCCCCACGAGGTCATCCGCTTTGACCAAAACCAAGGCATCGTTGCAGGCCTCAACGCCTGCATCGCGGCTGCTTCCACCCCTTTCATCGTGCGCATGGATGCAGACGACCGCATGCCGGCAGAGCGGATCGCACGTCAGCTGGCCTTCATGGATGCCCACCCCGAGGTCGATGTTGCGGGCGCCGCCATGGCCGTGTTTGGATCTGGCGTTCGCGTGTGGTCCAAACCCGAAGATCACGCCTCGATCCAGGCCTCCCTGCTGTGGGGTCCTTCGTTGAACCACCCCACCGTGGTCGCCAAAACACCCATCATGCAAGCCCATCCTTACCCCGAGGGCTTCCCTTTGGCAGAGGACTACGCCTTGTGGTTGCACATGGCCCAAGCAGGGGTGCGCATGGCCAACGACACCACAGTCGCCGTGCATTACCGAATGGAAGGCCAAAACACGTCTCAAAACGGATCTGACAGACGGGCCTCCAGATACAAGGACCTGTTCAAGTACGCCCTGTCCTCCCTGCTCGGAGAGGAGGCTGGCCAAGCCTTGGGCTCCGGGGTAGACGCGGGATGCCACCATGTGTTGGCAGGCATGCAGCCCCCTTCGGAATGCAACCCCACTCCTGAGGCGATCGAGGCCCATGCACGTGCGCTCCTGAAAGCCCTTTCTTCGTTGAACGCGCCTTGGGCCACTCGTGCCGAATTCGACATCCAGCTTCGGTTGAGGCGCGCTCGCGGCCAGGGACGTTGGCACAAACTGGACGCGGTTTGGGCTTTGGGCAGACTCCGGCCGACCGATTGGAAGCTGTTGCTCAGTTCGAATCGCTGATTCCGAGCCACGCCTTCCTCGCCGCCTCGCTTTGTGCTTCCAGTGCCTGGAGGCGCTCCCACATGTCATCTGTCCAGAATGGCACGAACACCTCTGTACGCATGCGCACAGACCAAAATGATCGGGACAGGCGCGGTGCCCAGGGAGCCAAGGCCTTTGCCAAGGGAAGGAGGGGGCGTTTCCGGACGACCTCTCGCTTTACGCCACCTTCTGTTTGGGGGTGTTGACGGGTGTTGGGAAGACGCGACGTGGCTTGCCAGGAAAAACCTGGCCACTGGACCTTCCCCTTCACAATGTCCGCAAAGTCCAAGGCGTACACCCGGGCCGGCCATCGCGATTCAAGCTCCTCGCGCAGCTCCGCATAACGGTACATGCCCATCACATCGCTGTTCCGCACGAGGTTGTCTGCGTCCGCAACACTCCTGCCCCACTGTTCTTGATACTCGACAAACGCGGAGAACACGGCTTTTCGAAAAGGGCGAAGGCTGACCAAGACCACCGCATCCATGCCCTGAAGAACCTTGTGAAGTCTGTCCAACTTGGCCGACCTCGTTTGGGTCAATGGATGGCCTTCGGGGTACCCCTCAAACGCACCGATGCTGAGATTTTCTTCGCTGATCATCAAGGGCTTGCCCTCGCGACGGTGTCGTGCCAACAGGGCTGACGTCACCTGTTGTGCCTGGCCCTCGCCGCGTTGCACATAAGCCTCAAATCGCTTGAAGTCTGCATCGGCATTCAAGATCCTTGGCAACCGCGTGCCCAAATACACCCAGGCCGAATGATCCATCAAAACCTGGGTTTGAAGGGTCGTTGTGGCCGTCTTGGGCAATCCCATATGGACGTAGATTTGAGGCATGTCGCTCACGGAAGGCAAGCTACCCCAAAACTCGGCCGAGCAAGCCTCCCCCGACGTCACGTCGAAGCGTGTGTTGGTCGTGAGCTACTACTGGCCCCCCTCGGGAGGTGGAGGCGTGCAGCGCTGGCTGAAGTTTGCCAAAATCTTGCCTGAGCACGGTTGGCAACCCGTCGTGGTCACCCCCTCCAACCCGGACGTTCCCGTCACCGACTCCAGTTTGGTCTCGGAGGTCTCGGAAGAGACGGAGGTTTGGCCGTTTCCCGTCTGGGAACCTTCCCGGTTCCTGCGCAGGCTGGGCATCGGCAGGTCGTCGTCACGCCTCGGTTCCGATGCGGGTGCGCGTCCCTCCCTGGTTGCACGGGTCATTCGCTGGGTGCGGGGCAACCTGTTTGTGCCCGATGCACGGGCAGGATGGGTGAAGCCCACGACCAAAGGCGTGCTGCAAAAACTGCAAGACGCGCCGGTGGACCTCATTGTGACGACCGGGCCGCCACACAGCGTGCACCTGATCGGACTTGCCCTGAAACGCGCCACAGGCCTGCCCTGGGTGGCGGACTTCAGAGACCCTTGGTCGACGATGGATTACTTGGATGATTTTGGGCTTTCTACACGGACGCGTC
Organism: uncultured Flavobacteriales bacterium; assembly: GCA_965658245.1. Classification (GTDB taxonomy): domain Bacteria; phylum Bacteroidota; class Bacteroidia; order Flavobacteriales_D; family Sanyastnellaceae; genus UBA11663. Next base: position 78,113 of record CBFHRO010000003.1, on the reverse strand, counting down.
AAACAATCCAAACCATGGAGCGCGAGGTGGTGCGCGAAGCCGACCGCATTGTGGTGACTTCTCCTGGGGCCTTGAGGGAACTCGGGGTGGGCGACCCTGCCAAAGGCGCGGTGCTTCCCAACGGGTGGGACCGTGATGACTTTCCGGAATCGCCCGAGCCGCCGGTGAAGCGTAAACGACCTGTTTTGGGTCACTTTGGCGCACTCTATGGCGCACGCAACCCCAAAGACCTGTGGCACACGCTGGCCCAAAGCGGGTGGTCCTTCCACGCCGGAGGCCCCATCTCAGACGACGTTTTGAGGGACATCCAAGCCGCCAACATGGACTTTCAGTGGCATGGACTTCTTCCCCACAGAGAAGCGGTCATGGCCATGCGCTCATGCGATGCACTCGTCGTGGTTCACAACGACAGCCCGTCCGCCCGTTCTTCCACTCCTGGGAAGGTGTTTGAGTGCCTTGCCACAGGACTTCCGCTGCTGGTCATTGGGCCCCACGATGGCGACCTCGAGGCGCTGTGTCGCGCATGGGGCGTGACGTATGTGGCGCATGGCGACGAGGGTGCACGCGTGGACATCGGTGCGTGGCTCAAAAACCCACTTTCGCCCCCTGAAAAGTCTCTTCGCCACACTTACGAAAGGCATGCCATTTCGGCCGAACTTGCGGATCTGTTCAACACCCTCGTCTCGTGATGCGCCTCTTCCCATTTTTGTTGTTTTGCCTTGGCATGACCTGCCCCTTTGCCTCGGTTGGCCAGTGGACCTTGGTGCAAGGCGCCCAAACGACCGCCGACGGATGCATTCGACTCACCACGGCCACCAACAACCAACGGGGGGGCGCCTGGAGCAACTGTCAGCTTGACTTCGAAGAAGATTTCGACCTTGAATTCACTGTGAGTTTTGGGACAACCGATGCCGACGGCGCGGACGGGGTGGTCTTCGTCTTTCAGCAATCTGGAACAGGCAACTTCACCATTGGAAGCACTGGTGGGTCCATCGGGTATGAAAACGGGCCGTTCAACCCCTCTCTCGCTGTGGAGATGGACACCTGGCAAAACGCGGAGGTTGGAGATCCATGGTACGACCACATCGCACTGACAAGCGACGGCTCCATCATGCACAATGTCGAGGGTCCGGTGCAGGCACATGAAACCCAGTCCAACATCGAAACGGGCTTGGATTACCCCTTCCGTCTGACCTGGGATGCCCAAAACCAGCTTCTTGACGTCTATTTCGCGGGCAGCCTTCGATTGTCCTACTCCGGGGACATCGTCAACACCTTTTTCGGGGGCGACCCCATGGTGCATTGGGGGTTTGTGGCTTCCACGGGCGGTGCTGTTGGAAACGAGCAGCGGTTTTGCCTGGTCAATGCCGACTACACCACCCACGCCGACGTGCTTTCTGCCATGCCAGAAGGACCTTGGGAAATTTGTCAAGGAGAGGTTTTGAATTTGACCGCGACCCCAACAGCGCCAGCCGTCAATGCCTCTTGGACAGCCTCCGGAACCGACCAAATTGACATCACCGCCGCTGGAACATACGACCTTCAAGGAGCGGACAACGAAGGTTGCCCCGCCACGGGAACCATCACTGTGAGTGCGCTTCCTGGACCAGAATTGGCCCTTTTGGTCGACCCCAACCTCGTGGTTTGCGATGGCTCTGAAGCGACGCTGGTGGCCTCCGCTGCTCCTGGCGCCTCTGTGACTTGGGATGGCGTTGAAGGGCTGTCGACGGTCACCACAGACGAAGGGCCGCATGAGGTGGTCGCGACGCTTGGAAGCTGCGTGTCTTCGATGGTGGTTGACGTCCTGTTCCAAGCCACACCTGAGGTTGGGTTTTCCCAAGGAGGAAGTGCGGTGACGGGGCCATTGAACGCATGCGAAGGTCAAACCCTGGAAATCGAAGCCGTTGCCACGGAAGGCGGGTTGGCGGCGTGGAGTGTCAACGGCCAGGCCTCGCTTCAAGTGGGCGCTTCTGGGTCCTATGAAGCCACGGCGTCCGCCAACGGATGTGAATCGGACCCTCAGTCCATTTCCGTCGTGGTGCTTCCCTTGCCTGTGGGAGAGTTTGATGCTTCTCCCCAAGCTCTCTGTTGGCAGACCACAGGGGCTGTGGACTTTGACGTTTTCAACGATGCGTCGATCGTGTCCTGGGACCTGCCTGCCGGCACCACCAACTTGAACCAAGCCGGTGCCGGAGTGTACCAAGCAAACCTCGTCCACGACAATGGATGTGAAAGCAGCGAAACCTTCAACTACACCATGCTCCCGCCCATTGCCACGGGGTTGCTCGACCCTGCGCCGCTGTGCGACGAAGAGGTGGCCATGCTGAGCGTGACCGGCAATGTGGATGCCATCGCGTGGAACGTGGGCGGAAATGGGGCGAACCTGCCGGTGGTGGCGTCCATGGGTGAGGGGCCGTTTGTGGCGGAAGTGACGTTGGGGCAATGCACCGAAACCGACACCGCATTTGTCACGTGGTGGCCGACGCCGACTGTGGGATCACAGCCTGACAGCGTGGTGCGATGCGTGTTGGATGCACCGCATTCGTTTGTTTGGCCCACGCAAACAGACCAGCCTGTCGGCACGTGGATCTGGAGCGTCAACAACGAGCCTGCCACAGCGGGGTTCAGCGCCTACGACGAAGGAGAGTACCTCATCGAAGTCCGAGACAATGCGACGGGATGCTTGGACGCCCACACCATGCACTTGGACGTGTTGCCCAATTTGAATGTGGTGGCTTCCGCCTTGGACCCGCTGATTTGCATGGGCGACTCCACCGAAGTACGTGTGGAACTGCTGCCTGTCTTGGACACAGATCCCTACGAGATTCCGTTTTCGCTCGTTTGGTCGACGGAGGGGGCGGCGGGTTTTGAAAACAACGTGGCCGGAGGTGAGCACTACATCACGGCCACCAATGCTTGCGGATCTTCGGTGGCGCTGGCCGAAGTGGAGGAGGAATATTGCGGCTGTCACGTATGGATTCCAAATGCCTTCACCCCGGACGGAGACGGCTTGAATGAGGGGTTTCGCATCGAGAGCAGCTGCGAATGGGACGCGTTCTCCTTCCAGGTCTTCAACCGATGGGGAGAGCAGGTCTGGTCCACCGACGACGCAGAGCGACCCTGGGATGGAGGGGCGCCTGATTTGGGAAATGGGGACCACTACCTGCCCGACGGGTGGTACCCCTACATCGTCAAGTGGGAATACCGGGAAGACGGTACGTTTTACCGAGAACAAAAAGTGGGGCGCATCCTGATCGTGCGATGAGTTCGGGGTTCTCAGGCCTCAAACACCATCCGAAAGCACGTGCCCTTGCCGGGTTCGGTGGAGGCCACCAGGATTTGGCCTCCATGCACCTCCTCCACGATTCGCTTGGCCAAGGACAGGCCGAGTCCCCATCCTCTTGACTTTGTGGTGAACCCAGGGTCAAACACCTTTTTCGCCACGGATTTGGTCATGCCCTTGCCATTGTCCTCCACCTCAATGGCAAACGAACCCTCTGACCACTGGGCCCTCACCGTCAGTACCCCTTCGCCGTCCATGGCGTCCACCGCGTTCCGAATCAAGTTTTCCAGCACCCAACTCAACAGGGGTCTGCTCAGGCTCAACCCCCCGGCATCTGCCCCCCATTCTTGAATGAACTCCACGTGCTTGCTGATGCGCGGACGCATGTATTCGGCGGTTTCCCGAACCACCGAAATGGGGTTGTCCACCTTCAGCGTGGCCTCTGAACCAATTTTGGAGAAGCGCTCTGCCACCACCTGAAGTCTGGCGATGTCCTTGTCCATCTCACGAAGCGCTTCTTCCTCCACGCCCCTGGCAGCCAGGAGCCCAGACCATGCCATCAATGAGCTCAATGGCGTGCCCAGCTGGTGTGCCGTTTCTTTGGCCATGCCCACCCAAACGCGGTTTTGCTCTGCCCTCCGGGAGGAGGAAAAGACCAAGTACGCCACGAGCAGAAATGCTGCAATCAACAACAATTGGACGGCGGGAAAATACCTGAGCTGGGTCAAGACCGCACTCTCCTCGTAAAACACCACGTGCCATCCTTCGCCAGGCAAGTAAACGGGGATGGGAGGGTTGTCTTTCGCCATCTCGAAGTAGTGCGCTTGCAACTTTTCTGGCGTGTCGAGCTGAGACACGTCAATGCCCTGAGATTTGACGACCCTTGTGGCCGTCGAATCAATCAGCAGAACCGGCACACTGGCACTGTTGATCACGGTCTCAGAGATGAAAGACTCTATGAGCTCGTCCATGGCTTCGCGCAGCTTGCGCAGGCGCACACTTTCCGCGTAGTAAATGGTTTGGCCCACCTCTTCAAACCGAATGGGTGGATTGCGGCTCATTTGCGTGCGCCGAATGCTGTCGTAGTACGCGCGCTCCGCCACACCCTCGGGGGGAGGGTCCACATTCACCTTGTAAATGACCTTGCCCGAGGCATTGGTGATGAGCACAGGCACCGTGTTGTTGTTGACCAAAAAGTCGCCTGCAAATGTGAGGTCTGTGCCATCCGGGGCTTCTTGAATCAGCCTGTACGCCGAGGCCAAACGGTCTGCGCGCTTCTTTTCTTCGGCACCGAGGTCTTCGAACAGCGTTTGGGTGTAGGACACCAACTCCGCCCGCTGCTTGACCGCCTCCACCCACAAATCCACCTTCCTCTGCTCCTCTTCCCGGATGATGGACGACAAATGCTGGGTGTACCCAAGCGTCACCACCACAATCGCGGCGGCGGCCAAGAAGAGCAATCGCTTGGACAACGTGTCGTGCATCTCAATCAGTCATAAGCTGGACAGCGGCCCCCGGTGCCAAAGAAGGGGTCGTCTTTGTCACAGGCAGTGAGTGAAATCACGATTTCATGGGAATTCCTGCCGGCCACGTTCAACGCGGACACCCCAAAATCGTAGGCATACCCCACCGTCATGGACTCAAACAGCTTCAAATTCATGACGCCCACCATTGCCGCTCCGGAACGATACCCCAACCCCATTGAAATGCGGTCGTCCATGCTGAACGTCCCTTGAACATCAATGGATGCTGGCAGCCCAGAGGCGAAGCGCATTTGCGCCGCAGGCCGAAAGGCAAACCTTCGGTCCAACTTGATGAAGCGACCCCCTGTCAACACGGCAATGCGGCCCGACGACGTGGTGGCCGCAATGTCAGTCAACGTGGTGGAAGTGATGTTTTGAAGGCTGAAAGCTGCGAAGTTGAGCTTGTCCTCGTACCACAACCCCAAATCCATGGTGGGAAACACCGTCTGGGAGGTCGCCGTCCCAAGCAGCGCCGGGTCGTCTGTGGCCGCCACTTCCGGGAACTGCAAACTTCCCACGTCCAAGCGGTACTGCACCATGCCCAAGCCCACACCCGCACTCAGACGAGCCCCTGTGGTGAGCCGGACCTTGGTGGAGTACGCCAGGCTGAATCGCGTGTTGGACCACGGCCCAATGTCGTCGGTGAGAACATACCCACCCATGCCGTGCGCCAAGGTTGTCCCTTGGCCCAATCGCCCTGAAAGGGAAGCAAAACTCGTCATGGGAGCGCCTTCAAAACCCATCCACTGCGAGCGGACACCCATGCGCATGTCCAAGCATGGGGAGTTTCCTGCGGCCGCGGGATTGTCGAGCAGGTTCGACATCAGAAACAGGGAGCGCACCCCGCCGAATTGGGCCTGCGCCGTCCAGCACATGGACGCCAACACCAACGTCCAAACGATTTTCAATGCGTGTCTCATGGTCATCGGATCACAGCCACGTGCCCCGTCACGGGAGCGAGGTTGGCGTTGGGTTCGTTCAGGTGAATCACGTAGTAATAAGTCCCCGCAGGAACGTCCACGCCGCGGTGCTTGCCCGCCCAAGGATTGGGGTAGGACACGGACCGGTACACGCTTTGACCCCAGCGGTCGAAGACCTCGATGGTCGACGTCGGAAATTGGGACAGTCCGTAAATGTTCCAGGTGTCGTTCGACGCGTCGTTGTTGGGTGAGAATGCGTTCGGAACCTCGATGGGCGACCCGACCGCCACCAAAACAGCGTCGCTGTATTCGCACCCTTCGATGTATCCCGTCACTTCAAAAGTGGTGGTCTCGTAGGGACTGAGCTCCGCAAGTTGGTTGTCCACCATTTGGGCAAGTTCCTCCGGCATCCAGCTGAACCCCAACTCAGGGTTCGACCCCAACACCTCCACGGTGGTGGTTTCGCCATAGTCGATGGAGGAGGTGCAACACGCGTCGATGCTCATGGCCAAACCATCGAGCCGAACGTCCACCTCACAACCTGAACCTGCGGTGCCAAGGAGCAAGACGTAGTCGGTGTTCTGGAACAGCGGCTCCGTCGTCAACGTGGTGTCCGAAGACGCGGTCCACAACGCAGAGGCGGGCACGAACTCTTGGGCGTTGCACACATCGAGGGGGTTCGATTGAAACACCCTTGCCACCACCTCACAACCCAACCCACTCAGCACCACCTGTGCTGGCTCTGAAGGGTCGGCAAACTGCCCAAAAAACGTGGTGTGAAAATGAATCACCTGCACGCGGCTGGCGTCAAACACCCCCGCCAAGGATGCCGAACCTGGCAAATCCAAAGGAGAGGCCATCACAGCTGTGGTGTCAGATTGTCCACAGAGGTCAAGGGCGTCGTCGCAGGCCGCGCTTTGGGCCAAAGCGACCGCGGGAACGGTTGCACCAAAAACGGCGCAAATCCAAACACAGCAAACGTCACGGAGGGTCATGTTTCGAAGGTAGTCTCACCCAGAACGCAGAAAGCGCCCGAGTTGACATGTCATCAACAAGCCTTCGGGGAAAGGAAAAGGAGAAAATCAGGCCTCGAAGCCCACCAGCAACGCCCCTTTCTCCACGGCAGCACCCTCCGAAATCGCCACTTCTGACACCACGCCAGCTGCCGCCGATTTGATCATGTTTTCCATCTTCATCGCCTCCAAAACGAGCAGCGCTTGACCTTCCTCCACGGCATCTCCTGGCTTGACCAAGACTTGCAAAACCTTGCCCGGCATGGGCGCCTTGACATCCCCTGAAGCGGCGCCTGCAGTCACAGACATCCCCATTTTCTCGAGCAGTTTGGCCCGCTCATCGAGCACGCGGACCGGACGTCGCACCCCATTGATTCGAATGACCAGATGACCTTCCCCGTCGGGACCGGACTCGCATTCCACTTTGTAGCGCGCGCCGTTTTGCAATACGGACCACGTGCGGGGACCCAGGGCCGTCCACTCGGCGTTGGTGTCCATGTCCGTCAATGCGCGCTCAATGCGGACCTCGTCCCACTGGATTTCTCGAGCCATGATGCGAAGGTAGCATGGAAGCCACGACCTTTGGGACATGGCCGGCGTCTACCTCCATGTTCCGTTTTGTCGACAAGCCTGTCACTACTGCGACTTTCACTTCTCGACGAACACCCAAACCGTCGACGCCATGGTGGAAGCCATCGTCGCCGAAGCACACCTTCGGGCACCCCATTTTTTGGCTGCCATCGATGGGCCGGTGACAACCTTGTATCTCGGAGGTGGAACCCCTTCCCTGTTGCCCCCCGACGCCATGAAGCGACTCGTTCGCGGGGTCTCTGACGCCTTGCAGTTGGGCGTATCCTCACTTGCCGAGGTCACCCTGGAGGCCAATCCCGAGGACTTGGAGGATGCACGGTTGGACGCCTGGCTGGAGGCCGGCTTCAACCGCCTCAGTGTGGGCATCCAAAGCTTCGACGACAAGACCTTGGGTTGGATGAACCGCGCCCACACCGGCCGGGAGGCGGAACAGGGCATCCTTCGGGCCCACGCTGCCGGCTTCGACACCATGACGGTGGACCTGATTTACGGGGTGCCCACAGGTCGCCAATGGCAGGAGGACGTGGAGCGCGCCCTCGACCTTCCTGTGCGACACCTCAGCGCTTACGCGTTGACCATCGAACCCCAAACCGTGCTTGGCACTCGTGTGGAGCGCGGTGTCGAAACCCCTCCTCCCGACGAACGCACCGTGCAGGAATACCACCAATTGTGCGCAGTCATGTCAGACCTTGGGTGGTCCCATTACGAGACGAGCAATTGGGCCGCACCCCGCGGCGACGAAGGCCACTGGAACGCAATCCACAACAGCGCGTATTGGTCGGGACGGCCCTACTTGGGTCTTGGACCTGGCGCGCACGGATTCCTGGCCCCTGAGCGCTACGCCAACGTGTCCAACAACCCCGCCTACATCCGGTCTCTGGAACGAGGCGCGTTGTCTGAGTCGCGGGAAACCCTCTCCCACACGGATCGCTACAACGAGGCCGTCATGACCGGGCTGCGGACCGCCCAGGGCATCCACCCTGAAGACCTGAATGAGGCCCACGGTTTGCGGCCTGACGTGGTCGATCCCCAAGCTTGGTCACACGCGTTGGATTGTGGGGACTTGATCGCGCTTGAAGGTGGTCGTTTCCGAATTCCTGAGGCGCAGTGGATCACCGGCGACCGTGTGGCGGCCTCTCTTTTTCACGTGGCCTAGCGCGGAGCAACGTGTCCACAAACACCGCCCCAATGACCAGCGCCGCACCAAGGTAAAAGCCCGACGAAAAACGCTCGTCAAACAAGAAGTACGCCAGCACAATGGCGTAAATGGGTTCGAGGTTGATGGCCATTGCCGACTCGAAAGGCGTCAATTGCTGCAAGACCTGGATGGACACCATGAAGGCAAACGACGTGGCCACCACCGCAAGCAATGCAATCCAAAGCCAGTCTGACCCTGACAGTTGAATCAACGACAGGTCAAACTCCCCTTGAATGGCCAACCACAGCGCCATCCCCACACTGGCTGCCAACAACTCCACGGCGCTCAATTGAACCGGGTCGTGTTGTTTGACGAGCACTCCGTTGATGGTGCTGAATGTCGCTGCCAGCACTGCGCTCGCCAATCCAAGAAGGATGCCCGCGGTTTGGTCTCGTTCCGCCTGAAACACCAGCGCAATGCCCACAAACACCACGGCTGCCACCGCCATTTCTCGCCATGCTATGGACCGTTTGAAGACCACCGGCTCGATGAGCCCCACAAACAGCGGTGCCGTGGCCAACATGGTCAGCGCCAGCCCCACAGAACTCGTTTTGATGGACGCGAAAAACGTCACCCAATGCGCCGCAACCACCCAGCCCACAAGGCCCACGCGGATCACGTCAGACCACGTCCAAGGTGACCAACGTGACCGAAACCACAAAAACGCGGCCGTGGTCAATCCACCCAGGGTGACACGCCAGAACACCAAAGGTTCGGCGTCAATCGAAATGAGCTTGCCCAAGATGCCTGTGAACCCAAAAATCACCACCACCCCGTGGAGCAGCAACAGGCTTCGGGTTCGGGCCGACATCAGTGCTGAATGGCGAACCGTGCGGTTTGGGTGGCAAACTGCACGGACTCGGGCTTCACCTCCATCGTGTAGACGCCGCGCGCCCACGACGTGACGTCGAGGGATCGGCGACCCGCCGTCATGCGATCGCGCCACACCTCACGGCCTGCTGCGTCGCGGACCACCATCTCGGCGGCCGTGGCGCAAGACACTTGCAACACGTCTGAGGCCGGGTTGGGAAAGACCTCGAGGTCGAAGGCCGTTTCCGCCACAGCATCCTCCGTTTCGACCACGATTTGGGCCGTCGACTGGTCTGAACATTGGCTGTCTTCGTCTGAGGCCGTCAAGAAAATGTTGTACGTGCCGGGCTCGGTGTAGGTCAGTTCGGGGTCTTCTTCGTTGCTGAACGTGCCGTTGCCAAAGGACCACTGGAAGAAGTCCGCGTTCTCGCTCTCGTTGATGGCAAACACCGGATCGCCTCCCAAAACGAGGACGTCGGGCACCGTGAACAACGAGAGGACAGGCTCGGTCAAGTCGTCCAAGCTTCTTGGCAAGAGGGTGTAGCCGTCCAAGAAAGGCGCATTGCCATCCGACTGCCCCCCAATGCCTGTCAATCCAAACGTGCCCATGGGGGGGTCCGTGCCCCAAATGTTGGTGTTGCCATCGATTCGAATCATCAAATCACCAATGCCATAGTCCACCGCCACATCGAAGTATGGAAATGCGTTGGTCCATTGTGACGGGTCGACCAACTTCACACACTTCAACTTCACCACGCGCGACTCCGTTTCCTCACCCATTTCTTGGACAAGGATCGGTTCTTGGGTGTCGAACCCGCTGCCCTCGTAAATCAAGGTGTCCGCATACAGCGTGGCCAATCCCGCAAACTGACCAACCACCCCGCGAACGCGGACGCTGTCGCCTTCTTGCACCTCGTAACCATAGTTGTTGATGGCACTGAACACATTGATGCCGTTGGTGGGGTCAATCAAGGTGAAACGGAGGCCTTGGGGGTAATCGTTCCACCCGTGGACGATGCCGCGCAGTTCGCACGCCGTGTCGATGCTGTCGAGCACCCCTTGGTTGTTGGTGCCACGCACCATGTCGATGTCGTACACGGGGTAGGTCAAATCGGAAGGAAGGATGTGAATCACCACCGTTTGGATGCCCAACACCGCACCCCCCGACAGGATGGTCAACGTCAGTTCCACGTCTTCCTGAAGCTCGGGGTCCTCTTCGTCAATCGCTGCGAAATTGAAGGACTGGCTGTTCAACAAACCCGATTCAAACGTGAAGTTCAACGGGAAAACAGCTGGGTAATCCACCCCAGACGCCGCATCTCCGCCACTGACGGACACCTCCACTTCCACATCCTCCAGCGGGTAGCTGACGAGCATCTCGACCGCCACGGCGCTGCCTTCTGCCACATACAGTTCTGGGGCAGCAAAACCCACCACCATGGTTCCCAGGCCGCCACACGACGCCGTGTGCTCTCCGAGGAAATCAAACGTGTCTTGGGGGTAGACGTCCCATTGGGTTTGGCCTTCGTTCCAATTGGTGGAGCCTTGGCCAATGTTGGGCTTTCTCACCAAGGTGTACTCCGCCATGGCGCCCTCTCCCACAGGCCAGGCCCCAAGCGGATCCTCCCCGATGACGCCCATCATGTCGATGATCTCGCCGTTCTTCCGCAGCACAATCGGATCGTTTCCGTTGTACCACGTGACTGTACTCAAGGTTTGGCTTTGGTTGACGATGGGTGCGGCGGCTTGGGGGTTGCCCAACACCGTCACACCACCTGACACAAGCACACCTTCCAAGTCCAGGCTTTGGATGGGTGTCTCCGAGCCGTTGTTGTAGACCTCCATGACATACGGCGCGAGGTCCACGTCAAACGGTGTGGGGTTGTGGATTTCCAAGGCCTTGTTGTTGCTCGACCCTTCCACGTATTCGCTGATGATCAAATCGTCACACAACCCGCCAGAGCCACATTGCAAAATGGTCACGGGCAGGGCGTTGGACGACAGGCTGTCGCACCCCAACGCTGAAGCCTCAAACACAGACAACCCGCTGGCAATGGTTGTAGAGTCCAGGCCCTCTTGATAGCTGAGCCCCCACACGTGATAATCCCCCGCGTCGCCAAACGCCGCAAAATCGTAGTAGGGCTCGTCCGTGGTCACCAAAATCTCGTCGGCTTCGTTGCAAATCAAGAAGACGTACTCCCCCTCCACAGCGTCGCTGTAGTAGCCAAAAGGCACGAGTGCACCGTCTTCCGTGAGGCATGCCTCCGCATCAGAATCGCCGCCCGCAGTCAAAAGCGTACCCCCGTCACACGACGGAATTTCACACGTCTCCCCCATCAACACCACGGGTTCAACAGCGACGCTCACACACCCTCCGGCCGGCTGGGTCGCCACACTGTCCAATGAAGTCCATCCCTCGCCAAGGGGAGCATCGTGCGAAATCGCGTGGATCTCAAACGTGCCATCTCCCAACCCTTCCATGTTGACAGCGGTCCCCAAGAAAACCTCCAACACCTCGCCCGTCTCTGCGTCAACAATGGCCAAACTCGTGGCTGCAGACACCGCATCACTCTGGTGGGTGAATCCCACAATGGCTGGCCCAATGTCGGTGCACACAGACGAGAGGTTGGGGTTGTTTGCCGTCAAATGACCCCCCTCGCACGCCAGCACATTGGAGGTCCCGGGGCTGAGCGCCTGCATCACGAATGCATGGTCAAACGGCAACCCCCCATCGGGCACGCGCGACAACCCGTCCGAACCTGGGTTCACACCCTCTCCACCCTCGTAGATGGTGGACGTTGCATCAGGGTCCACCACGTCCACGATGACCGCCATTTGGGGGTTGGTGACACTCGTGTTGCCATAAAGAGCGGCGTCCAAAATGTCGCCAAACACTGGGGCCTCGTTGATTTCAAAAGAGGACGCAGGGCTGGACGCCAGCACCACTGCCGCGACCGTGTTCTGCCATCCTTCACCTTCCAGCAAAAGGAAGCCCTCGTCGTTGAGGGTCGAGCCGTTGAGGTCGACGATGGTTTGGGTTTGGGCCTCCCAAGCGCCTCCAGAGAAGGCCGATTTCACCACGACCAAGGCGTGGCCGTCAAGTTCAGTACCCGGCGTGCCGTACAATTCGACAAACTGCCCTGTCTCCGGGCCAACCACAAGGTTCAATTCATTGATGACAACGTCCTGAGCGGCGACGGACGTGCTGCCCATCAAGCCCGTGAGGAGCAAAGCAGCGCTGAGGGAAACCAAATTTCCTTTCATGGCGTAGGTTGTGAATGGACGTCGAAGGTAGCGTACCTTTCATGAGCAAGAGATGAAGCCAGGCATATCCTTGATTGAAAAGTTGGATGATTTCATCCGACGATACCACAGAAACAAAGCCCTTCGCGGGGCTTTGCTGTCGTTTGCGACCCTCACCCTGGGCGCGCTCTTGCTCGCCGCGCTCGAAAACGTCGGCCGCTTTGGTGTGGTGGGACGCACGGTCCTCTTCTACGCCTTTGCTGCCACGACGCTCGCCGTGTTGGCCACCCAGGTGGTGTGGCCCCTGCTGCAGTGGGTTCGCTTGAGCCGCGGCTTAAGCCATGACGAAGCTGCGCGCATTGTGGGAGAGCACTTCCCCGACGTCAAGGACAAACTGCTCAACACCCTGCAATTGCAACAACAGGTGGACAACGCGCAAGGCGCAGACGTCACCCTGTTGGCCGCAAGCATCGACCAACGTACCGCCTCCCTCCGGCCGCTGCCCTTCACGCAAGCGGTGGATGTGGGCCCCGCGATGAAGGCCTTGCGCTTGGCGGTTCCTGTGGCGGTGGTGATCGGCGCCGTGGTGTGGCTCAAGCCCACCTGGGTGACGGAGCCCGCGGCGCGCATCGTACAGCATCGCACCGAGTTTGTGGAACCCGCGCCGTTCCGGTTTGAATTGCGCAACGAAAGTTTGAAGGTCGCCGCCGGAGACGCACTGACCCTCGAGGTCGAGGTGGTTGGCAACGAACTTCCAAGTGCCGTGATGGTGGAGGCGCAGGGCGGGCGTTTCCGCATGGAGCGCGCGCGGGACCACGTCTTTCGCTACACCTTCCCCTCCGTACGCAACAGCACGCCGTTTCGGTTTTTGGCCAACGGCTGGCGATCGGACGAGTTTGTGGCGGTGCCTTTTGCCATGCCTTCGCTCGCCGAGCTGCGGGTCGAAGCCACCCCTCCCAGGTACACAGGCCTTCCGGCCATCGACCAACGAAACCAGGGTGATTTCACCGTCCCAGAAGGCACGCCCATCCAGTGGTCCATCCGCGTGGCCAACGGGGACGGCCTGAGAATGCGTTTGGGGGACAGCCCTCTCGACGTTCGTTCCGGGGCGGCCAACACCTATCACGCCAATTGGGTCGCCTCTTCGAACACGGTGTATTGGGTCGCGCCCACAGGGGCGGACGCCATTGGGGATTCCTTGCGCCACCGGATCCGCGTCATTCGGGATGGCAAACCCTCCATTCGAATCAGCGAAGAGCCTGACAGCACCTCACGCAAGCGCCGTCACTTCACAGGGGCGGTGCAAGATGACTACGGCTTCAGCCGACTCACCTTTGCGTGGGCTTTTGTGGAGCGCCCAGCAAGGTCCACCCCTGCTGATCTTTTGTATGCCGGCAATGCCGAGGCGGCTGCCACAGAGGGTCGCGTTGAGCTCGATGTGCCGTCAGGACGTCAAGGCTCCTTCTTCCACACGTGGGACATGGGCGACCTCGATTGGCAGGAGGGCGATGTGCTGGAGTGCTGGTTTGAGGTTTGGGACAACGACGGCGTCCACGGCGCCAAAATGGTGAGGTCCGGAACCACCCGCATTGCCGCTCCGAGCCAAGAAGAAATCCGCAAAGAGCGCGACGACACAGCTGAGTCCATTGAAGAAAACTTGGAAGAGGCATCTCGGGAGGCGGCGGAGTTGAGGGAAGCCATGGAGGCCATGCAGGAGCGCCTCCGTGAACAAGGTGAAATGACGTGGCAGGATCGCCAAGCCATGGAGGACTTGATGGAGCAACAGCAGGCGCTTCAAGAGAAGCTCGAGCAAATGCGCGAGGACAATGAGCGCAAAGACGAACGCGCCAACGAATTCAGCAAGCAAGAGGAGCGCATTCTCGACAAGCAAGACCAGCTCCAAAAACTCATGGACAACATCATGAGCGAAGAGCTGAGGCAGATTTACGAGCAGATGGAAGAGCTCATGCAGGAAATGGATCCCGAGAAAATGCAGGAGCAGCTCAATGAGATGGAGCTCAACCATGACGCCATGGAAAAGGAGCTCGACCGGGCGTTGGAACAATTCCGGCAATTGGAGTGGGAAACCAAAATGGACGAGACCATCGAAGACTTGAAAAAACTGGCAGAGGAACAGGAAAGGCTCGCGGAGGAAACGGATTTGGGCTTGATGGATCCCGAAGAACTCAAGGCCAAACAAGACAGCCTCAACCAAGCTTTTGACGAACTGCGCGAGGATTTGGACCAACTTGAGAAAGACAACCAACAACTTGAAAACCCCAATCCCATGATGGACAGCTCGGAGGAAGAGCAGGCCATTCAAGAGGAAATGCAAAAGGGGTCGGAGCAGTTGGACAAAGGCAAAGACAAAAAAGCCTCCGACAGTCAGCAAAAGGCCGCGGAACAAATGGAGCAGCTCGCCCAACAAATGGAGCAGATGCAAATGGATTCCGAGTCGGAATCGGCGAGCGAAGACATGGACGCGCTCAGGGCGCTGCTGGAAAACATCTTGACATTGTCGTTTGAAGAAGAGGGCTTGATGGCGGACCTCAAACTCACCAACGAGCAAGACCCGAGGTACGTCAACCACGGCCAAGCGCAGCGCAAATTGAAAGACGACGCGGTCATGGTGGAGGACAGCTTGTTCGAGTTGAGCATGCGCATCCCACAACTGGCGTCGGCTGTGAACCGTGAAATCGGTTTGGTGAATCGGCACATGGGCAAGGCTTTGGATGGATTTGGCGACCGCCAAACGGCGGACATCGCCATGAACCAGCAGTACGTGATGACGTCCTTCAACAACCTCGCGTTGCTCTTGGATGAAGCGTTGCAGCAGATGCAGCAGCAAGAAGCCCAAAAACAACCCGGATCCGGCAACTGCGAAAAGCCCGGCGGCTCCGGAAGCCCCTCGCCCTCTCCCAAGGCCGGGGACATGAAGAAGATGCAACAAGCTTTGGGCAAGAAGCTCGAGAAGATGAAGGAGCAGATGGGCAAGGGCGCCAACCAAGGCCAGGCGGGCAAGCAACAGCCCGGAGGCATGTCCAAGGAGCTCGCCCAAATGGCAGCCCAGCAAGCCGCCCTTCGCAAAATGGCCCAGGAGAAGGCCAAGCAACTGAACGAAGACGGCTCCGGAAAAGGCAACCAGATGGGCGACATCGCCAAGGAAATGGAGGAAATCGAACGCGATTTGGTCAACCGTCAAGTCGACCAAGCCACGCTCCAGCGTCAACAAGACTTGATCACACGCCTGCTTGAAGCTGAAAACGCCGAACGCATCCGAGGCGAAAAGGAAGAACGGACTTCCCAAACCGGAGACGACGCCCTGAAGGCCACCCCTCCTCAGGCCTCTGAATACCTCCGCCAAAAGATGAACGAGCTCGAATTGTTACGCACAGTCCCCGCTGAACTACTTCCATACTACCGCGACCGCGTCAACGATTATTTCAATACTTTGGACCTCGAACCCGGAAGCTCACAACCCGAATTGAAGCCATGACGACGACGATGCCTGAATTGCGATTCGACTCCAAGCCCGAGAACATTGCGGTGGTGGAAAAACTCATTGACCAAATCAGTGAAGACCACAGCATCATTCCCGAGCACTACGGGAATGTTTTGATCGCCATGACCGAGGGTGTGAACAACGCCATTGTGCATGGGAACAAGCTCGATGCAGAAAAGTCCGTCACAGTCACGTGCGCCATTGACGAGAAGAACCTCGTGTTCCGCATTTCCGACGAAGGGCCGGGATTCGACTACGACAACCTTCCCGACCCCACCGCCCCGGAAAACATCGAAAAGCCACACGGCCGCGGGGTGTTCTTGATGCGTCACCTGGCCGACGAGTGCGCCTTTGAAGACGACGGCCGCATCGTGGAGCTGACCTTCACCAACGTCCTCGCCTGAATTCATGGTGATCTTTGTGGACGGCGACGTCCCGTGCCACGTGGAGGGCCGCCGTGCTGTCAAGGCCTGGCTGCAATCCGTCGCCGAGCATCACGGCAAGACCCTCGGGGACCTCAGTGTGGTCGCCTGCTCAGATGAAGAGCTCCTCGGGTACAACCGCAAGTACCTCGACCACGACACCTACACCGACATCATCACCTTCGACCACTCAGAAGGCAATTCCCTGTCAGGAGACCTCCTCATCTCCTTTGAACGCGTTCTTGAAAACGCTGAAAATCAGGGTGTTGACAATCAGGAAGAGCTGAGGCGCGTGATGGTTCACGGGGTGTTGCATTTGGCCGGATTCAAAGACAAGACCGACGAGGAGGCACGCGACATGCGCGCAGCCGAGGACCATGCTTTGGCCATGTTCCACGTGGAACAACGCAGCCAAGGAACATCCTCACGACCTTTGCGTCCATGATTCAGACGTACGATGTCATCGTCGTGGGCGCAGGCCACGCCGGCAACGAAGCCGCTGCCGCTTCCGCGAACCTTGGGGCCTCCACCCTGCTCATCACCATGAACATGGGGGTCATTGGACAGATGTCCTGCAACCCTGCCATGGGGGGCATTGCCAAAGGCCAAATCGTGCGCGAGGTAGACGCCCTCGGCGGTTATTCCGGCCTCGTTTCCGACCGGAGCGCGATCCAATTCCGCATGCTCAACAAGTCCAAGGGACCGGCCATGTGGAGTCCCCGCACCCAAAACGACCGCAACTTGTTTGCCCAGGCTTGGCGGGAGATGCTCGAGGGCACCCCCAACTTGGATTTTTGGCAGGACAGCGTGGTGGGCATCCTTGTCGAGCAAGGACGCTGTGTCGGGGTCAAAACAGGATTGGGCATGGAAATCCGCGCCAAGTCTGTGGTCCTCACCAATGGCACCTTCCTCAATGGGCTGATGCACATCGGTGAGAAGCAGTTTGGTGGAGGCCGCGCAGGCGAGCGTGCCTCCATGGGCATCACGGAGCAGCTTGTGGAGCTCGGGTTTGAAAGCGGGCGAATGAAAACAGGCACCCCTCCCCGTGTGGATGGCCGGTCGTTGGATTACACCCAAATGGTCGAGCAGCCAGGCGACGAAAACCCGGGGCGATTCAGCTACCTCCCTCAACACCCCATCACCCGGCAGATTCCCTGTCACATCACCTACACGTCCACGGAGGTGCACGACTTGCTTCGGGAAGGGTTTGACCGCTCCCCGATGTTCAATGGACGCATTCGGGGTTTGGGTCCGCGCTACTGCCCAAGCATTGAAGACAAGATTGACCGGTTCGCGGACAAGGATCGCCACCAAGTCTTCGTGGAGCCAGAGGGTTGGAACACCTGTGAGATCTACGTCAACGGTTTCAGCACAAGCCTTCCGGAAGACGTCCAACTCCGTGCCATGCGCAAGATCCCCGGCTTTGAGCGCGCCAAGATGTTCCGCCCAGGATACGCCGTCGAATACGACTACTTCCCCCCCACCCAACTTCAGCACAGCCTGGAAACCCGGCTCGTTGACGGGCTCTTCTTCGCAGGCCAAATCAACGGCACCACAGGCTACGAAGAAGCCGCGTGCCAAGGTCTGATGGCCGGCATCAACGCCGCGCGTTCCACGTGGAACAAAGAGCCCATCACCTTCAGCCGCAGCCAAGCGTACATCGGGGTCTTGATTGACGATTTGGTCACCAAGGGCACTGAAGAGCCCTACCGCATGTTCACGTCGCGGGCCGAATACCGCATCCTGCTTCGACAGGACAATGCGGACGAACGCTTGACCCCGTTGTCCCATGAATTGGGGCTCGCCAGCAACGAGCGCATGGCCGCATTGGAGTCCAAACTTGCCGGCGTTCACACTTTGCGCAACGGCTTGAAAAAACTCAGTGTGACCCCGAGTGAGGCGCAGCCCGTCCTGGACGCCGTGCACTCCTCGCCCTTGAAACACGCAGTGCGCGCCCAAGACATTTTGTCCCGTCCGCATGTCACCCTCGAAGCGTTGCATGAAGGCATTGACTCCGTCCGCGCGTTGACCACCCCCCACCCTGCCGAAGTCCTCGAGCAAGTGGAGATTCAAGTCAAGTACGAAGGGTACATCGCCAAGGAACAGGACATGGCCGATCGCTTGGGCAAACTCGACCATTTGGTGATTCCCGAAGACTTGGACTTCACGCGCCTGACCTCCCTCAGTTACGAGGGGCGCCAAAAGCTCACCGACCGCCGTCCCCGCACACTCGGAGAGGCTTCACGCATCTCTGGCGTCAGCCCCTCAGACTTGAGCGTGCTGATGGTCTACCTCGGGCGGTAGCGTGTACCTTTGGGGCCGCATGAACATCCAAAACATCCTTGCCGACCTCGGCATCCAAGATCACAACCCCGGCGTCATGATTGGCGCTGAAGCCTTCGGGTCAGGGGCCAGCATTGAAAGCCACTCTCCCGTGGACGGGAAGCGCATTGCCTCACTCAGCACGGCAACCGCCGACGACTACGAGCGGGTCATGAATGCCGCCTCCGACGCATTTGTAGAGTGGAGAAAGTGGACCGCCCCCCAACGCGGTGAAGTCGTCCGTCAATACGGCGAAGCCCTCCGCGCCAAGAAGGAAAGCCTCGGCGCCCTCGTTTCTTACGAAATGGGCAAGAGCTACCAAGAAGGGCTTGGCGAGGTGCAGGAGATGATTGACATCTGCGACTTCGCGGTGGGCCAAAGCCGTCAACTCTACGGCTTGACGATGCACTCAGAGCGGCCCAACCACCGCATGTACGAGCAATACCACCCGCTTGGCGTCGTGGGCATCATCAGCGCCTTCAACTTCCCTGTGGCGGTGTGGTGCTGGAACACGGCCCTTGCTTGGATTGCGGGTGACGTGTGTGTTTGGAAGCCCTCGGAGAAGGCGCCTCTTTGTTCCATTGCGTGTCAGCACATTTGGAACGAGGTGGCGGAAGCCAACAACCTTCCTGCCGGCACCAGCTGCATTGTCAATGGCGATTACACCGTGGGTGAAATGATGACCGCCGACCGTCGCGTCCCGCTCGTCTCCGCCACCGGTTCCATTCGCATGGGCAAGATTGTGGCACAAGCCGTGGCTGCCCGTTTGGGACGTTCCTTGCTTGAATTGGGCGGAAACAACGCCATCATCATCACGCCTGAAGCAGACCTCAAAATGGTCATTCCTGCGACGGTGTTTGGCGCAGTCGGCACCTGTGGACAGCGTTGCACCAGCACACGCCGCTTGATCATTCACAGCAGCATCTACGACAAAGTGCGTGATCAGCTCACGCAAGCCTACAAGCAAATCCGCATCGGCGATCCGTTGGACGAAAACAACCACGTTGGGCCCCTCATTGACACCGACGCAGTGGCGCAATACGAGCGTGCCCTCGAAGCGGTTGTGGCGCAGGGGGGAAGCGTGTTGGTTCCCGGTGGACGCTTGGAAGGCGCTGGATACGAAAGCGGTTGCTACGTGAAGCCTGCAATTGCCGAAGTCACCAACGACCTCGAGATCGTGCAGCACGAGACCTTTGCGCCCATCCTCTATTTGATGAAGTACGACACCCTCGACGAGGCCATTGCCATGCAGAACGGGGTGGTTCAAGGGTTGTCTTCCGCCATCATGACCAACAACGTTCGTGAGGCTGAAGCATTCCTTTCTTGTGCGGGTTCTGACTGCGGCATAGCCAACGTCAACATCGGCACCTCCGGCGCAGAAATCGGCGGTGCCTTTGGCGGTGAAAAAGAAACAGGAGGTGGTCGCGAGTCGGGTTCCGACGCTTGGAAAGCGTACATGCGGCGCCAAACAAACACCATCAACTACGGAAGCGACTTGCCACTCGCGCAAGGCATCAAGTTCGACCTCTGAGTCGTCCCCACTACCTTGCGGTCATGTTCGCATTTCCGCCCAACCTGACAAAGGCAGCATCGCGCTGCCTTTGTGCGTTTCTGGCCACCACCATGATGGCGTGCTCGAAGTCCCTTCCTGAGCGAACCCTCTACGTCGCCCATTTTGGCACACAACCTGAAACCGAGGTGTTGGTCGAGCGTGTTGCCGACGATTGGGTCATTCGGAATGGAGAAGAACGCATTGTGCTCAGTCACCTTGGAGAAGAGCTTTACGCCGTTCCCGTT
The DNA here is from genome assembly GCA_965658245.1 of uncultured Flavobacteriales bacterium. Classification (GTDB taxonomy): domain Bacteria; phylum Bacteroidota; class Bacteroidia; order Flavobacteriales_D; family Sanyastnellaceae; genus UBA11663. The sequence goes on along the minus strand of CBFHRO010000003.1, from coordinate 57,489 downwards.
TTTGGTGGGTCTTGGAAAGGTCAATGGGAGGGAGAGGAGTGGCGAGGTCATTGGACAGACTCGCTTCGTCCTGGAGACTACCGTGTGCCTCTCTCACTGAACCGTGTCCTGAACACCCAACCTACAACGGGGTCCAAAGCCACGTCGCGGTGGGACACCAGCGAAGGAACCTTGTGGCTCCAAACAAGGGAAGATTCCGCGTGGGCCACCATTTCCACGCCGACTGGGGACTACCGCTACCTCGCGGGCAAAAAATCATACAACACATTGACATTCAGTACGTTTGATGGCGCACACCTGTTTCGATTCAGTGCGACCCTCCGGGGAGATTCGCTCGTCCATGGGTCCTTTCTCTCTGGGACGCATTATGAGGCCTCATTTGAGGGCGTTCTTGCGCCAGGCAGGGAAGGGGGGTGGAAAAGTGGTCAGCAAGCCTTTAATGGCGCCGAAATCACCTTGAAAGGGGTGAGCGCCATGGGAGACACTGTGATTTGGGACAGGGCCTCTCTCGAAGCAGTGGGCAAATCTGGGCTGGTGGTGGATGTCATGGGCACCTGGTGCCCCAACTGCATGGATGAAGCCCGGCTCCTGGCAGAGCTCGCTCCGAACCATCCCGATGTGCAGTTTGTGAGTTTGGCGTTTGAGCGAAGCACCGATGCCCGCATTTTGCCGCGCTTGGCCCAGTTCCAAGAAGAATTGCAACTGTCCTGGGACGTGCTGCTGGGAGGGAAGGCGAGCAAACGCATCGCCGCCGAATGTTTGGGAGTCGTGGACACCGTGCATTCGTTTCCGACCACGGTGTTTTGGGCACCAGGCTCAGATCCGGTGATTCACACAGGATTCAATGGTCCCGCCACAGGGAAAGGCTACGTTGTCGAACGCGCTTTCTTTGCGTCCCAACTCAATCGCCTCAGCGGTCGCTCGGAAAATCATTGACCTTGTCCACCACGATGCGGTGATCCATGTTGGCCAAGTGCCATGCTGTGTGGAACACAAGCTTGCCGATCTCCGCCATTTTGGGATACATGATTTTGTCCCAGTCGTCCCCTGGTTTGTGGTAATCCTCATGCACACCTGTGAAGTAGAAAATCACAGGGATGTTGTTCTTGGCGAAGTTGTAGTGGTCGCTGCGATAGTAAAACCGGTTGGGGTCGTCAGGCGCGTTGTAAGTGTAATCCAACGCCAAGTTGGTGAAGGTATTGTTGCAGTACTCACTGACTTCATGAAGCTCTGAACTCAATTTATCCGCGCCAATGAGGTACACGTACCGGGGATCGTCCTCGTGGTCTGCATCAGTCCGGCCAATCATGTCAATGTTCAAATTGGCCACGGTGTTTTCCAAAGGAAACACAGGGTGATCCGCATAGTATTCGCTGCCGAGAAGGCCTTTTTCTTCACCCACTACATTCATAAACAACACACTGCGCTTGGGTCCGATGCTTCTGTCTTCAGCCATCTTGACGAATTGGCGTGCCAATTCCATCACCGTCACTGTGCCTGAACCATCGTCGTCCGCCCCGTTGTGAATTTCGCCGTCAATGATGCCCACATGATCGTAATGGGAGGTGATGACAATGACTTCATCCTTCAGATCGGGATCCGAACCCTCCAAAAAAGCGAGGACATTTTCCGCTTCGTAATTGGATCTGAGTTGATCGATGTTGAACCCAAAAGACACCCCCAACTTGGCCGCTTTGGACGGTTTGCCTTTGTTGATGAGGGTTGCATGATTCGCCAGAGACTTCACTTTGGAGGTGGACAACCATCTGTCTGCCTGCGATTGTTTGACAAAAAGGGTCGGGAGGTTGGTGCCTTCTCCTTCCTTCTCGCGGTCGAGTGAAGTGGATTTGCGAAGCATCCACTTTTTCATGCGGCTTGAACGGACTTCAAATGCTTCATCCTCCATGATCACCACCACCGCATTTGCCCCAAGCGATTGGGCCAATTCTCGCTTTTTTCCGAGCGATTCCGCCCATTCTGAAGGTGCGCCATCCACTGTGATTTTGGACTGGCCTTCCGCATCGGTGGGTTCTCCGTCGAGGAACATCACCACACCCTGTCCTTTGAACTTCTTGTAATCGTTCCAACCGTCATCCTGAACGCCATGACCCACAAACGTCAACGTTTGATTCTTCAATAAGGTCACATCCAAACCTGGATACACCAGGAAATCTTCCGACAAAACCAAGGTGTCTTCACCCACCATCATGGAACCCCCTTTGATTTGAGTATTCACCAAAGGGACCATTTGAAAAAAGGATCCGTTGTTGCACGGCTCAAAACCAAGCGAACCGTAATACGCCTCCAAGTAACTGGCCGCCTTTCGTTGGCCAATTTCGCCTGTTTCCCGGCCCTCAAAACCATCGCTGGCCAAGATGCTGAGATGCACCTTCAATTGCTTCTCGTCAAGCTTGACATCGTTCACGTAACGTGGGTCATTCAAATTACGTTGACCCAAACCAGAAAGCACCATGGCAAACATGGCCACCATGGCACAGGCAATCTTGCCCACGCGACGGGCATGACGCCCGCCTTCAAACTCGGAAGAGAAAAACGCGTCGACCATGTCCAACGCAGTTTCCTCAGACACAAATCGGGCGGGTATGCACAATACGTTGGCATTGTTGTGTTGACGTCCCAGCGCCGCGACCTCAGGGGTCCAAGCAATGCAAGCACGAACATCATTGTGTTTGTTTGCCGTCATGGCCACGCCATTGGCCGAACCACAAATCAAAATGCCCAATCCGGCATGTTCCCCAGCCACATCCTCCGCCACTGCATGGGCGTGATCGGGATAATCCACACTGTCAGGTGTGTCTGTACCACGATTTAAGATGGTGTGGCCTTGGGCTTCGAGGTGTTGTGCGATGCGTGCCTTCAGTTCAGGTCCCGCATGATCGCATCCAATGCTGACAATCATGTCACGAAAATACCCACAACCAACGTTCATGAACCTGTGGGTAGCAAAGAAGAACTTCATTTGGAAAATCACAGCTTCCCGCGTAAGCCAGGTCGCCTTGTTCCCTTCCAAATTTTTTGTGGTCCAATTTCACACGGTTTTTCCCCCGATTTTCCCGGCCTTTTCCACACAACGCCGACGTGGAATTTGTCCTTTTCGGTGTCCTTCCACAATGTGTGCAAAACCACGATGACCCGCTTGTCTTCAATGATTTAAAATCCACAACTCCTTCCGAACTTTGTGGATGAAGGGTGGACTGCGGCAATTGCAAGTCCCGCAATCCACGAGTTTTCCCTGTCATCCACAAGCCTACTATGACTACTTCTTCTTATTTAAAAAAATTCATTTTCATTGTAAGCTGTGGACAACCGTTTGGGGTTGGAGCTCAGGAGGCCGAATGCGATTGGGTTCAGTTCAAACATGAGAATGGCGCCGTGGCCAGCGAGGGTTGTTTTGACAACGGGTTGCCCACGGGCGTGTGGCGGAGTTACAACGATCGGGGTGTGTTGTTGAGTGAAGGTGAACGCCAAAACAACGAGCCACAAGGGTTGTGGAAGTTTTACGACCAAGGTGCATTGCGGGAGACCGCGGAATTTGAAAACGGCCAAAAACAAGGCATCCAAACCCTTTGGTCGGAGGGTGTATTGACCGATTCTGTGACGTGGATGGCTGGAAAGAGGGAAGGGGAATCCAAGTCATTTCGGCCTGACGGCTCCTTGAAAATGGTCGTGCCCTTCGAGAAGGATGTACGGGAAGGCCGGGCGACATTGTACAACGATCGCAACGAACCTCATGGGTACAGGTGGTATAAGAATGGCCGATTGTTGGCGTCTGAATCGTTCAATCGCTTCGATGAGCAAGGCAGAAAATCGGGACCTTGGAAGGTGTTTCATGTGTCTGGACGCGTGATGGAAACGGGGTTTTATTTGGAAGGATTGAAGCATGGAACCTTCCAACAATTCGATGCGCGAGGAAGCGTCATTGCCGTGGTGGAGTATCGGTTTGGGGAGGAGGTGGTGGAAGGCAACTCGAAGGAGCCGGTGGTCGAAATTCAAACCTTACGCAGACCGGACGGCACCATCTCGGAAACGGTGACCTACGTCAATGGCATCAAAGAAGGTGTGGCCAGACAATTCGATGTCCAAGGTGAGTTGGTGGGAGGATCGGTGTTTGAAGGAGATGTGTTGGTGGCAGAAGGAATCACCACGCTGGAGGGCAAGCGAAATGGGCCGTGGAAGGAATATTGGTCCAACGGTGTGTTGAGGGCCGAGGGACAGTACGTGGATGATGAGCGAGACGGTCGTTGGGTTTTTTACCGGGAATCAGGGGAGAAGGAGCAGCAGGGGACGTATGAGCAAGGATTGCTTCACAGCGCGTGGACATGGTGGTATCCAGGAGGATCCGTTCATCGTGAAGAACGGTACCGGAGGGGCGTGCCGGTAGGGTCATTTTTGGAACTGGACACGGCAGGTATGCCCCTGGTCTCAGGTTCATTCGAAGATGGATTGCGTCACGGCCAATGGAGGATTCATGTCAACGACCATCTCGAGGAAGGGAATTACGTGTATGGAGACAAAGACGGCGTTTGGACCCACACTTATGGAAACGGAAAAAGACAGTTTGAAGGGGAGTTTGTGTTGGGACAGCCTGAGGGAAGACACCGGAAGTGGCATGAAAACGGCGTGCTTGAGGAGGATGGCAAGTTTGAGAGTGGCGCCAAACACAAGAAATGGAGAAGCTACGATGACACCGGTATGCTCTTGCACGAGTACATTTACAAGTATGGCAAGTTGCGCAGGGTGGATGGCTCGAAAGTGGACAAACGACGCGACGGCAAGTTGAAAGACGATTGAAGGGATGACGAAAGCACAACTCCAGCTTCTCGAGGCATGCCCTGAGGCCATGATTTTGGTGGAGGGTGGAAAGCCAATTGCGTGGAATTCCCAAGCGTCACGCATGTTGGATTGGACGTCCAAACACGCGGGCGTCGATCACCTTTGGCAGACAAAAGGGGGACTTTGGTTGTTGGAAGGGGATGAAGTGGGTTTGTTCGAAGCCAAGGTTGACCGCGCGTTGAAGGGCAGGCCTGCGAAAATGCGTTGTCGTGCCATTCGCCAGACGGGATCCATGTTTGATGCAGAATGGAAAGCGGTTCCCGTCGGGGATGGCACCATTCTCCTTCAGATTCGCGACATCAGCGAACGGGTGGTCTACGAGCAAGTGATTCGCGACAGTGAGCAACGTTTTCGTTCCCTTGCGCGGCACGCCATGGAGGGCATTGCGTTTTTGGAAGGCAACCAAATTGTGGATGCCAATGAACAATTTGCCATTCTCTTTGGATGGAAAGAATTGCCGATTGGCGAAGACATCCTGGCTTTGGTCAACCCACGTGATTGGCAGCGATTGGGTGCCCGGAAGTTTGCGCGGTCGCGCGTGGAACTTCAGGGGATGACCCAGCAAGGAAGAACGATTCATCTGGAAGCCACACGATCGACGGACAACATCACAAACCAGACGGTGTTGATGGTGTACGACATCACCGAGCGGAAGCGTACAGAGTTGGATTTGCTCCAAACCAAAGAGCGTTTTCGGATGTTGGTTGAAACCAGCCCGATGGGGTTGTTGCTGATGGTGGATGGCAAGGTCAAATACAGCAATCCTGGTGTCCTTGATTTGATGGGCGTACGGTTGGAGGATGACGTCTACGACGAGCGTTTTGTGTCGCTTTTCCACGAGGACGACCAGGCGGTGTTGCAGGAGGACATTCGCCTGGTCGAAATGGGGGATCGCCCGCCGTATCGAGAGGTTCGAATGAAGGTGGCAGATGAAGAAGTGGTGGAAGTGGGGATTCGAATGACGTTGTCATTTCACGACCGTTCCCCTGCGGTTCAAGTGACGTTGACAGACTTGCGCACCCGGGTCGCCTTGATTCGAGAACAAATGCGTGCCACGTTGGCCGAAGAATCCAACCACTTGTTGAAAGAGGAAATCAAGCGCCACAAAGCCACGCAAATGCGTTTGGCGGACGCGGAGCGCTTGAACCGATCCATCATTGAATCGTCCATCGACATGATTGTCGCGTTCAATGAAGAGGGGGAGTTGACCCAGTACAACCAAGCGTTTGCTGTCGAGTTTGGGTTGGATTTTGAAGAACCTGCGGATGCGTATCGGTTCAGGAATTTCGTGATCGACAAGGCCGAGTCCGATCGCATCCGGAGTTTGGTTTATGAGAACTCCAATTTTTCAGGTGAGACCCAAGGCAAACGGCTCAACGGGGACGTGTTTCCCATGTATCTGACTGTGGCGTTGCTTCGAGATGAATCTGACAAGGTGTTTGGTGCCATGGCGGTGGGCCGCGACATCACAGAGGCCAAACTCGCCCAAGAAGAACTCAAGGCCAGTGAGGAGCGGTACAGAAGCATTTTGGACAACGCCAACGACGCCATTTTCACCTTGGACGACAGCGGTTTCTTCACGTACACCAACCCATCGTTCAATGAGCTCTTGGGGTATTCGGAAGTGGAATTGAGCAAGCGCACCGTCCACGATGTCATCCATGGCCTGCCCAAACGCGGCAAGTCGTGGATCAAAGCCATTGCAGAATCGGGCGCAGAACGGGAATTTGTGGCGGCCGATGGCAAAGTATTGACCATGTTGGGAGGCGCGACCATTCAGCACAACGACAAAGGCAAGCCCACAGGCGTGAGGGGCATTTACCTTGACATCACAGACAAGTTGCTTCACGAGCGACGCGCCATCACCCAAAGCGCCAAACTCGAATCCATCTTTGACTCTACGGAGAACATGATCATGTTCACGATGGACAGTGCGGACCACGTGAATGCGTTCAACAAGAACTTCAAGAACATTTTTGAGTACGACTTTGGGTTGACGTTTGACTCGTCGGAATCGTTCATCGAACGCATTTCCAAGGTGGTGGATGAGGAGCCTTACCAGGGCCAGCTTCGCCTGTTCTTGCGGGCGATGGAGGGCAAGCCCCAGTCGTTTGAACTTCCACTGAAAACCATCCACGGGGAGAGCCGGTGGTATCAGGTGTTTTTGAATCCCGTGAGTTTGGGCGAAGACCAAAGGGAAATCAGCTGCATCGCCTACGACATCACCGAACGCAAAGAGATCGACCGCGCCATCCGAAGCGCTTTGAAGGAAAAAGAGGTCCTGCTTCAGGAGGTTCATCATCGTGTGAAGAACAACCTGCAGGTCATCAGCAGCATGCTGAACCTTCAGAAGTCGTTCGTCAAGGACCCAGAGACCCTGAACCTCCTCGAAGAAAGCACCAACCGCATTGCGACGATGAGTTTCATTCACGAGTCTCTCTATCGAAACACCGACTTCGCCAACATCAGCTTTGCAGAGTATTTGCAGCGCTTGAGCGCCAACCTCATTCAGAGCTATTCACGAAGCGATTGCGAAGTGGTCTTGCAAACGGTGTTTGACGAGGTGTATCTCAGTTTGGAACAAGCCATTCCGTGCGGGTTGATCACCAATGAGCTCGTCTCCAACTCCCTGAAATACGCCTTCCCCGAACGCGCCCAAGGCACCATCACGTTGCGCATCCAGCACATGGATGGGGGTGTTGTTGAACTGGAAGTGTCAGACGATGGGGTGGGTCTTCCATCAGGCATGGACTTCGCCAAAAACGACTCACTCGGGGTGTACCTCGTCCAAGCTTTGACCGAACAAATTGACGGCGAATTGGTGGTAACGAGCGTCGACCAGGGCCGAGAGGGGTGCAGCTTTTTGGTTAGATTTACCCCATCTGCGTAAGGCCCAACAAAGGGCCTGACGATTCACATTTGCAAGACAAACGCATGGCCATCAACATTTTGGTGACGGAGGACGAGAGCATCGTCCGCAAAGACATTGAGCGCTGCCTCGGCAAGCTCGGATACAACGTGGTGGCCACGGCCGACAACGGTGAAAAGGCCATTGAACTTGCCCTGAAGCACAAGCCTGACCTCGCGCTGATGGACATCATGATCAAGGGGGACATGACGGGCATTGCAGCTGCAGAAGAAATCAAGCGCAACTTGGACATTCCTGTGGTGTTCCTCACGGCCTATGCCGACGAAAACACCCTGTCTCAGGCCAAACTGGCGGAGCCCCACGGCTACATTTTGAAGCCATTCAAGGAAGTGGACATCCAGACGGCAGTGGAAATGGCCCTGCACAAGCACAGCAAGGAAATGGAACTCAAGACCGAGGCCGATTTCTTGCGCAGCATGGCGGAACACAAAGAAGACGCAGAGGTCATCTTCGTGAAGAACCGCAGCCGCTTGATGCGCGTCAAGCACGAGGACTTGCTCTTTGTCGAGGCCCTGAAGGATTACGTTGTGGTGCACACCCGCGAAGAGTCTTACACGATTCACAGCACCATGAAGGAAGTCGAGCGCAAGCTGTCAGACCGCCGATTCATCCGGGTGCACCGCAGCTACATTGTGAACCTTCACGCCATCGAAAGCATGAAGTATGCGAACATCACCATGGAAGGCATCGAGAAGGAAATTCCTGTTGGCGGATCGTACAAAGACGTGCTTGCCAGCCGCATCAACCTCCTCTGAGGCGCCTCAATTTCGGGGGTCGAGCCAGGGGAGTTGACGCCTGAGTTCACGCACCCACACAGCATACCCCTCGTCGTTCAAATGAAGTCGGTCTGCGACAAACAGGTCGTCTCGGAGCGTGCCATTTGCGTCGTGCTGCACATCCCAAAAGTCCACCCAATGCGCGCCGTGGTTCATGGACACCAACCGCAGCTTTCGATTCAGCGCGAGGTACGCTGGGGCGAGGTGATGCCTGGCGCGACTGGCTTTTGGGGCAATGACCACAACCTCTGTTTCTGGCAACCGCCGAGACAACTCCTCCAACAACCGGTCGGCGACGTCGAGAATGTCTTCTGAAGGCACACCATCGCTCAAGTCGTTGTCGCCTTCGTACACCACCAAGACTTCGGGTCGAAGGGCATAGATGAGGGTGTCACGGAGCGCCCACAAATCAGAGAAACACGACCCTCCAAATCCGGCGTTGACGACGTCGTATTGGGAAAAGACGGTGTCGGTTTGGGGCCACTTTCGGATGGAGCTGCTGCCCGTCAAGACAATCCGGGGCTTCTGGCCTTCCAGATGCCGTGCGGCGTTGTGGACGGTGGCAATGCGGCTGTCGTAAGATTGGCCACATAGTTGGGCATGGGCAGCACTTGCGCAGACACTGAACAAAACCCAAGCAGCAAGCGCATAGAAACTCACGACTTGGACTTCTTCCAAACGTCACGAACGGCGAGCAACAATCCCACCACTGTGGTGAAGGCACCCGCGTTGAAAAGCTGTTCTGCTCCCATGAGGTGGTTCAGTTTGAACGCGATTCCGACAAGCAAGCCGGACAGTCCGAGCAACAACGATGTGATGGTGATTTTGGAGAGATGCATGTTGCAAAGAAAAGAAGTAGATGGAGTCGACAGCAGATCGTGAAACACCCTCGTCGGAAGGGGGACAAACAGAAGAAATCGCCGACTGTGACCTAGGTTACATACCTTGGCCGAATGAAAAACGTTTTTATTCAAGCACTTACATTGTCAGTGGTCGTTGGTTTGGGCGGATCATGTTTTGGCCAAACGGAAACAAACTCTTGGGGTTTCAATGACGTTCCTGCAAACTCTCAAGTCAACCAGATGTCTGGTCCACGCTTTGGTTTCACCTACGTATCAGAAGGGAGTGGCGCTCAATTTTTGAACCGGGTTCATGAGATGGATTCCACCCAATACAATGCCGAATTCGCCAATGGCCTGCCCTTTACGTACACCACGCAATACGGATGGCAATGGGAAACGCGCTTTGCTGACACGGGCGGCCCCGTGGTGGGTCTCGTTGAGTGGGTGGCCTTAGTTGGCGGAATGGAAAAGGGAATGTTCCTCCCCTCATTCAGCAGTCTTGTGGGCGTTCGTTCAGAGAAAGGTGTCGAATTTGCGACGGGCCCCAACCTGTCAACTTCGGGATTGGGCTTTGTGTTTGCCCTTGGTTACAACTACACCAAAGGAGACCTCAATCTTCCAATCAACATTGCCTTTGTGCCCAACAAACAAGGCCCTCGGAACAGTGCCTTGAGTGACGCCCTGAATTCGACAGACTACTTTGATTCCATTCGGAAGAGGGAAACCGGATACCGTTTGACGGTTTCGGTCGGCTTCAACCTGCGCGCCCAGAAGTGAAGAGTAACTCAATACAATCCAACAAAAAAGCCCCGCACGAGGCGAGGCTTCTTTTGGGCTCCTCCACTTGGACTTGAACCAAGGACCCTCTGATTAACAGTCAGATGCTCTAACCAGCTGAGCTATGGAGGAATTTGCGGACGGCAAAAATACGCCAGGGTGCGCATTGAAGCAATACCTTTGGTGAAAATCAGCACAATCTCCTGAAATCATGGCGGTATTGACCCTAGGTACGGTGGCCTTTGACACCATCGAAACCCCCTTTGGCAACTCTGGAAAAGTGGTGGGTGGCGCAGCCAGCTACATCGCGCTTGCGGTGTCGCACTTTGTGCGGAAACAGCATCTGGTTAGCGTGATTGGCGAGGATTTCCCCCAAGAGTTTCTGTCCGAATTGTCGGGCCGAGGCGCTTGTCTCAACGGGTTGACTCGCGTGGAAGGGGGTGAGAGCTTCCATTGGGCGGGCAAGTACCACGAAGACATGGTGGGACGCGACACGCTTGCCACAGATTTGAACGTGCTGATCGGCTGGGAGCCCAAGGTGTGCAAGTCGGGCAACAACGCGGAGTTTGTGATGCTCGGAAACTTGGATCCTGCCGTGCAATTGGCTGTGCTCGACCAGGTGGCCGCGCCGAAGCTGGTGGTGTTGGACACCATGAACTTTTGGATGGACGTGGCGCTGGACAACCTCAAGAAAATCATCGCCCGCGTGGACGTGCTGACGGTGAACGACGAGGAGGCGCGTCAGTTGACGGGTGAGCACTTTTTGCCCAAGGCCGCTCGAGCCATTCACGCCATGGGCCCCAAGACGGTGGTCATCAAAAAGGGCGAGCACGGCGCACTCATGTTTCAAGGGGAGAAGGTGTTTTTTGCACCGGCGTTCCCACTCGAAAAGGTGGTCGACCCCACGGGCGCGGGCGACACGTTCGCGGGGGGCTTCATCGGCTACCTGGCTTCACGTCACGAAGCGTCAGGTGAAGTTTCGTGGGAAGACATGAAGCAGGCGGTGACCATGGGGAGCGTCATGGCAAGCTTCACGTGCGAGGCGTTTGGAACCTCGGGCCTCAAGGCGTTGACTGTCGAGGACACGAAGGGTCGCTGGGAGGATTACAACCAGTTGACGGCGTGCGGCGCCATTTCCTGGCCATCGCATTAAGGCACAACAGCCGTGTCCACAACTTGGCCCAGCCAAGGCGTGGGGTCGAGGGGCCTGCCCCGCACCCACCATTCGAAATGGAGGTGGGGTCCTGTGGTGAGTTCTCCGGTGTTGCCCATCAAGGCAACGGCTTCCCCGCCACTCACCAAGTCCCCTTGAGATTTGAGCAACGAGGCACAGTGCTTGTACACCGAAACACGTTCTCCGCGGTGCTGAATCAGCAAGGTGTAGCCCGTTTCGACGGTGTAGCTGCTGAACAACACAGATCCATCGTCCACGGCTTGAATGGCGGTGCCTTCCGGTGCCACCAAATCCAGCCCCAAATGCCCAATCCCCAAATCCAGTCCTGACGAAATGCCTCCGGCGAGCGGCAAAAATGGAAAGCCGATCGAGGTGTTGCCTTCCGACGACTTTCGCTGAAGTGCGAAACGGTCTTCCAAGTCGACTTGCGCGCGCAGGGCCATTTCGCCTTCCCCCGCACCGGCGGCAAGCACCCCATTCAAATTGGGATCCACGGCCTTAAATTCTGGAGGTGTGCTTGCCCCTTGAAGGAATGCCAGCGCGGCGGTGTCGCCGGCAAGGGAGTGTCGCAAAGCGAGGAGGCTCATTTCTTGCCGGGCCAGCAACCGCGTCAACGAATCCGCCATCGTCCGGGTCTCTCGCATGTCTTGTCGGGTGGATTCCGCCACGTAGCCGGGGACGATCCACTCGCGCAAAGGCGTCAGGGCCACCGTGAGGTAAGTGAGGCCTATGACCAGCAAGACTGCTGCTGCCACGAGGGCGGCCCAGTTGCGTGGCGTGCCATTGAACACCCGGATTTCAGAGTACGAACTCTCGTCAAATACCGTGACCCGAAGGCGGTGTTTCCACATCGACATGTTGCGAATATCCGCCACAGGGACAAAAGTTTCTCGACCAACCAAGGCCTGCTTCCAATAAATTTGACCCTTCTACGTTGAAGCCCCGATGTTGAACCGCTCCCTCACGCTCACTTTGGCCACCGCGCTGCTGCTGTGTGCTTCATGCACCACCAAAAGAGACGGGCGGGCGTACCGGTTGTATCACAACACCACGGCCAAGTACAACGGTTTCTATTACGCCAACGAAGCGCACGCCGAGGCCGATTTGAAGTTGGAAGACATCCATGAAGAGCGCTGGGACGAGGTGCTTCCGTTGTTTTTGGAAGCAGATGAATCCACCGCCCAGCAGATTTTCCCACTCATGGAGCGGGCCATCGAAAAGTGCACTCGGGTGGTGGACCGGCACACCATGGCGCCGCCCAAACGCATGACCAAGTCGTTCAACCGGCCGGTCATGAACAAGTGGATTGACGACAACTACACCGTCATCGGCAAGTCGTACTACTTGAAAGGGGACTACCCCAAGGCCGAGGAGATTTTCACCTACTTGGTGCGCACCGTGGATGGCCCGGATGCCGAAGCTTGGGCGTTTTCTTGGCTCGGTCGTACCTACATGCGGACGGGGGACGACATCAAGGCCAAGAATGCCTTGGCCAAAGCAGAGGGTGTCCGCGATGCCTCCGACGACGCCAAGGCGCACACCTTGATGGTGCTTGCCCAATACAAAATCTTGCAGGAGGAATACGAAGCGGCTGCCAGGCATTTGGAGGACGCCTTGCCGTTGTTGGGCAAAAAAGACAAGGCCCGGACCCGCGTCACGTTTGTGTTGGCCCAATGTCTGCGTGAGATGGGTGACAAGGAGGGCGCCATTGAAGAATTTCAAGCCGTCGCGGACATGCGTTGGGCCGATTACGAATGGGTGTTTCAAGGAAACATCCAGCAGGCGATGACGTATGAGCGCCGCAACGGAAACAGCGAAGCGATTGTCGAGCTCCTGGAGGAGATGCTCGAGGACAAAAAGAACGAAGACTACTTGGATCAGGTGTATTTCGCCTTGGGTGAGGTGGCGCTGGAGGATCGCCGTCGCGACGAGTCGTTTGACCTGTTCAAAGCCTCCGTGGCAGCGCACGTGGACGACACCCATCAACTGGGCAAGTCGTACCTGAAGTTGGCGGACTTGTACATGGAGGATTTGGTCTATCCCACGGCACAAGCGTATTACGACAGCGCGTTGGTGCACATTGATGAAGACAACGAGCGCAAGGATGAAATTTCATCGCTCGCGTCGGACCTCAGCAGCTTGGTGGACAACCTGAACATCATTTCAGAGGTCGACAGTTTGCTCAACCTGTGTGACATGGACGAGGACCTGCGGTTGCGGGCGGTGGACCGGGTGTTGCGGAACATGGAGCTGGAGCTTCAGCGGTTGCGCGACGAACGCGAGGCGGCAGAAGAGGCCGCTGCGGCCGCCGCGGCGGCCGACAACTCTGGGGCCGGGATGTTCTGGCCCTACAACGGGCAGCTGCGGCAGTCGGGCCAACAAGCGTTCCTCTCCTACTGGGGCGACCGGGTGTTGGAGGACAATTGGCGCCGGGCGAACAAGCTTGGAAATCTCTTTTCTGACGACGAGGAATCTGGAGAGGGTGGAGAGGATGGTGATTCCGAGGAGGTGTTGGATCCGCTTGATCCCGCCAACTTGCCGACGTTTGACGAATTGTTGGCCACGTTGCCTTGCGAGCCCGAGGACCGTGTGGTCCAAGAGGAGCGCATGGCGGAGGCGTATTACAACGCGGGGTTGGACTACCGAGAGAAGCTGAGCGACAACGAGAAGGCCATCGAGACCTGGGCAGAGCTGATTGAGACCCTGGATTCCTCCAATTTCCACCCCACGGCGCACTATCAACTCTTCCGAACCTACCTCGAACGAGAAATCGAAGAGAATTATCAAAACCCTTTCTGCGACGATTGCAACAGCTCGTTTTGGGCAGATGAAATCATTCGATTGTATCCTGGCAGTGAGTGGGCGCGCTTGATTGAAGACCCCGAATACCTCGACGAGGAGGAAGTGTTGAAAGAAGCGCAGCGCGAGGAGTACGAGGCGATGTTGAGCCGCTACTACACCCGTGACTACCAGAACGTGTTGCTCGACATTGACGAGGTGCTGGAACGGGACTCTGCCAACTTCTACGTCTGCAAGTACAACCTGCTGCGCGCGCAGTGCGTGGGCGGATTGACGAGTTACACTGGAGACCGCACGCCGTACTTCGAGGCGCTTCAGGGCATCTTGGGGACGTGCCCAGACACGGAGGAAGCCATGTTTGCCCGGGATTTGATGCTCGCACTTGGCGTGGAATTGGGCGAAGAGGCGACCAAGCCTGACACCCAAGAAGAAGAGGAGCCTGAGGCGTCCCCGTTCAAAGTGCAACCGAGCAAGGAGCACTACTTTGCGATTTTCGTTCCCGTGGGACGTGGAAACGGCGAAGAAATCAAGGCGCAAACCTCAGATTTCAACAGTGCGTTTTACGCCTCCAAACGCCTGAAGGTGACCAGCAATTTGATTGACCGTGCCAACCAAGTCGTCTTGACCAAATCTTTCAGGAATTCTGAGGAAGCCATGGGGTATTACGAGGTCTTCACCTCCAACCGAGAGGACCTCATTGACATCAATTCGTCGGGGTATGATTTGGTGGTGATCAGCAACGAAAACTATGTGACGTTGTTCAAAAACAAGGACATTCGTGGGTACGCAAAGTTCTTCTCAGAACACTACCTTTCGGCCAAATGATTGGCAACAAGAAATCCCCCATGGGCATGGACACCCCCAGCACGGATGCGGTGAACCGCATCGTCGAAGGAACGGTCTTCGAAGGCAACATCCAAAGCATGAGCAACATGCGTGTCGACGGCACGTTTGACGGCGACATTGTGACCAAGGGCCGCTTGGTGGTTGGCCCCAAAGGCACCATCAAAGGCAACGTGAAATGCGCGCACTGTGAAGTGGAGGGCATCATGGAGGGCCAAATTGAAGTCGCCGAACTCATGGCGCTCAAGGCCTCTGCAAAGGTGGCAGGCACCATCTACTACGGACAATTGAGTGTGGAAGCAGGTGCTCAGCCGGTGGGCACATTCCACATGGGTGCCCGCGAGCGGAAGGAAGCCCCCATGATGGGAAAGCCAGGCGCGGTGAACACGCTGAAAGGGGCCGAGGTCGAGACGGGTGCGCCCAAAGTGAAGGAGGCGGCGAAGCCCCCCCTTGCGCAGACCAAGCTCTGATCTCCCATGTCCGAGCGCGAACCGTCGTCTGACGCCCCGCGCGCCGAAGGAAAGAAAACCAACCCCTCCATCTTGCGTTTTGCTGGAATGGGGTTTCAACTCGCCGCGGCCATTGGTCTCGGCGTTGTTGTGGGCATGAAAACCGACGAAGCCCTTCAGTGGGAACAACCGATGGGCACGGCGATTTTTGGCCTGTTGGGGCTCGCTGCAGGCATGTACCAAGTCCTCAAATCCTTGCTCTGAATCATGTCGATGCGCCTTGCCATGCTCGCTTTGGTGGCCGTCACAGGACTGGCCTTGGCTGCGCCGGTCATGGTGCCTCGGCTGGACGTGTTGATCGGGTTGTGGTGGTGGCCTGCGACCGTGCTGTCTCTGGCGGTTGCAGCACTGTTGGGTTTGAATTGGATCCGGAAGGCCAGCGACAAGTCGCCGATGCAGTTCGTGGCTGCCGTGAATGGCACCACTGCCATGAAGTTGTTCACGACCCTGGGATGGTTGACCGCGTTCTTGGTGTCCAACGAGGAGGCGCGCCTGGAATTCGTGTTTGCAGCGTTTGGCGTGTTTGTCCTTTATACAGTGGTGATTGTGGCAACCACGGTGGGGTCTGGAGACCAAAATCAAAAGAACTGATTTCAATTGTGCAAAACACCGCTTTCGTGAGTACTTTTGCCGCGGATTTGCAACCATGAACAAGCGTATTGCACTCTTTTTCGGATTGTTGGTCGTCATCGCGACCACCACGGCACGGGCTGAAGACAGCCACGACCACGGCCATGATCAGGAGGCGTTCAACCCGAGCAATTTCATCATCCACCACATCGCGGATGCCCATGAGATTCACTTGTGGGGAGACGTTCACATCCCGCTTCCCATCATTGTATACACGGCGGAGCATGGGTTGGATGTGTTCATGAGCAGTGCGTTTGAAGGTCATGGTGATGTGCGCGTTGCGGAGCGCCCTTCTGGGGTGACGTACGAGTTGAGTCACGGGCACATCGTGGTGGCAGGCGATCACGCTGGCCACGACCACGGTTCTCATGAAGACCACGACCATGCGGACCATGACCACCACGGACCTGTGGTGTATGACATGAGCATCACCAAATCCATCTTTGGCATGCTTCTCATGCTGGGATTGATGGTTGTTTTGTTCGGCCGCATGGCAGGGAGCTACAAGAACCGTCAGGGTCAAGCGCCGACAGGGATGACCAATGCCATTGAACCTCTGGTGTTGTTCCTCCGCGACGAAATCGCCATTCCCAACATCGGAAAAGAAAAGGCAGACAAGTTCTTGCCCTTCCTCATGACGGTGTTCTTCTTCATCTTCTTCGCCAACCTGCTGGGCTTGGTTCCATTCCTCGGCGGATTCAACGTGACAGGCACCTTGGGCATCACCATGGTGTTGGCGGCGTTGGTGTTCTTGATCACCACATTGAACGGCAACAAGCACTACTGGGGACACTTGTTTTGGCCTCCAGGTGTGCCGCTGTTTGTGATGCCCATCATCATTCCCATCGAGATTGTGGGGATGTTTTTGAAGCCCATCGTATTGATGATTCGTTTGACGGCGAACATCAGCGCGGGCCACATTATCATCTTGTCGTTCGTGAGCTTGATCCTCATCTTCGGCAAAGGCGGTGAGGAGATGGCTGCCGGTTATGGCATCGGCATCTTCTCGACAGCCTTCATGATTTTCATGTACTGCCTCGAACTCCTTGTGGCGTTCTTGCAAGCATTTGTCTTTACCCTCTTGGCCGCCATTTACTTCGGTGAAGCGACCCACGAGGCCCATCATTGATTCTTATTACTCTTTCAAAATTTTCCAAATGGAATTGTTGACCATCCTTCTTGAAATTGGACAGGGCCTCGCAGGCCTCGGTGCTGGTGCTGCTGCTATTGGTGCAGGCCTCGGTGTAGGACGCATTGGCGGATCTGCCCTGGAAGCCATGGCCCGTCAGCCTGAAATCGCGGGCGACATTCGCTCCAACATGATTGTGGCTGCGGCACTGGTTGAGGGTGTTGCCCTCTTCGGTGTGATTGTTTGCTTGCTCGTCGCCCTCGGATAATTCGATGGAGGCGCTGCTGACACCCGCATTCGGGACAGTCGTCTGGTCCACCATTGCCTTTTTGGTGGTCATGTTCTTGCTGCGCAAAATGGCGTGGGGGCCCATCCTCGCTGCCCTGAAGGAGCGTGAAGAGAGCATTGCCACTGCGTTGAATGAAGCAGACAAGGCCCGTTCAGAAATGACGGCTTTGCAAGCGGACAACGACCGCCTGCTTCAAGAAGCACGTGCAGAACGCGATGCCATGTTGCGTGAAGCGCGCGAATTGGCAGACAAGGTGGTGGCGGAGGCCAAGGCCAAAGCCAAAGACGAGGCCTCTCGTGAAGCGGAAAACGCCCGCCAAGCAATCGCCACAGAACGCAAAGCCGCAGTCGCGGAATTGAAGGCGGAAGTGGCGAAGTTGTCTGTGACCATCGCTGAAAAGCTCATTCGCGCGGAGTTGTCCGGCGAAGACAAGCAGCAAGCGTTGGTGCAGAAGTTGATCGACGAAAGCCCTTTGAACTAAGCCATGGCTACAGCACGAGTCGCCGCACGTTACGCGAAAGCCCTTCTTTCTCTTGCGCAGGAGCGCAATGAGCTGGATGCGGTGGGTCAGGATTTGGACACGCTTGACGCGTTGTTCGAAGGCTCACGCGACTTGGTGGTTCTGCTTCAAAGCCCCATTGTCAAGGGGGACAAGAAGCAAGCTGTGCTAGACGCTGTGCTCAAGGGTCACGTTGGTGAACTCACGGCGAGTTACCTCCAAATCCTCATCCAAAAAGGAAGAGAAGGTTTGGTGGTGGACATGGTCCAAGAAGGCCAAACCCAGCTCCGGGCCCTTCGCAACATCCAATCTGTCACAGTCACCACGGCCGTGGCATTGACAGACGCGTTGCGGTCCAGCATCCTCGCCCAAGTGGCCAAAGTCCACAAAGGCGAAGTGGAATTGACTGAACAGGTCGATCCTGAAATCCTCGGAGGATACATCCTCCACATCGGAGATCAGATGATCGACGCCTCGGTGAAGCGCCAAATCCAGGCGCTTGGCCGTGAACTCACGGAACACGATTACGAGCCCGAATTCTGATCGGGACAAAATCACAAACTGATGGCTGATATCAACCCAGCAGAAGTCTCCAGCATCCTTCGCGAGCAACTCGCAGGATCTGCAAGTGCAGCTCAACTCGAGGAAGTTGGCACCGTCCTCCAGGTGGGGGACGGAATCGCCCGCATTTACGGATTGACAAGTGTGCAGTCCGGGGAATTGATCGAATTTGAAAATGGCGTTCGCGGCATCGTCCTCAACCTCGAGGAAGACAACGTGGGTGTGGTGTTGCTTGAGCCTTCAGGTGACTTGAAGGAAGGCAGCACAGCCAAGCGCACGAATTCCATTGCGTCGGTCAAAGTGGGTGAAGGCATGTTGGGCCGTGTGGTCAACATGTTGGGTGAGCCGATTGACGGCAAAGGCCCCATCACGGGAGAGACGTTTGACATGCCGGTGGAGCGCAAGGCGCCAGGTGTGATCTACCGTCAGCCTGTGAATGAGCCTTTGCAGACAGGCATCAAGTCCATCGACGCGATGATCCCCATCGGCCGTGGACAGCGTGAGTTGATCATTGGTGATCGTCAGACGGGAAAGACGACGGTGGCCATTGACACCATCATCAACCAGAAGGAGTTTTATGACGCTGGTGAGCCCGTCTTCTGCATCTATGTCGCTGTGGGCCAAAAGGGCTCTACGGTGGCAGGCATCGTGAAGACGCTCGAAGAGGCAGGTGCCTTGGCCTACACCGTGGTGGTGGCCGCAACGGCATCAGATCCCGCACCTCTCCAGTTCTACGCACCGTTCACGGGCGCGGCAATCGGAGAGTACTTCCGCGACACAGGTCGACCTGCATTGGTGGTCTACGATGACCTTTCCAAGCAAGCTGTGGCGTACCGTGAGGTGTCCCTGTTGCTCCGTCGTCCTCCAGGACGTGAGGCCTACCCAGGTGACGTCTTTTACCTCCACTCTCGTTTGCTCGAGCGTGCGGCGAAGGTCATCGCGGAAGACAGCATCGCGGCTCAAATGAACGACCTCCCCGAGTCTCTCAAGGGCAAAGTGAAGGGCGGCGGTTCATTGACGGCCCTCCCCATCATTGAGACCCAAGCGGGTGACGTGTCTGCGTACATCCCGACCAACGTGATCTCCATCACAGACGGACAAATCTTCTTGGAATCCAACCTTTTCCTCTCCGGTGTGCGTCCCGCGATCAACGTGGGCATTTCGGTGAGCCGTGTGGGTGGTTCTGCGCAGATTAAGTCCATGAAGAAGGTTGCAGGAACATTGAAGCTTGACCAAGCGCAGTTCCGCGAGTTGGAGGCGTTTGCCAAGTTTGGTTCCGACCTCGACGACGCCACCAAGGCCGTGCTCGGCAAGGGTGAGAGGAACGTGGAGATCTTGAAGCAAGACCAAAACTCTCCCCTCCCGGTAGAGGAGCAGATTGCCATCATCTACTGCGGCACCAAGAACTTGTTGAAGGATGTTCCCGTGGACAAGGTTCGCGAGTTTGAGGTGGAGTTCTTGGACTACATGCGCAACAAGCACGCAGACACCATGGCTTCATTGAAAGCCGGCAAGTACACTGACGCAGAAACCAGCGTGATTGAGTCTGCGGCTGCAGAAATGACCGCCCGTTACGCCTGATTCGTTAAGCCATGGCTGGAGGACTTCAAGAAGTACGCGATCGCATCACCTCGGTGCAGAACACCATGCAGATCACCTCTGCAATGAAGATGGTGTCTGCAGCCAAGTTGCGTCGCGCTCAAGACGCCATCACCCAAATGCGCCCCTACGCTGTGAAGCTTCAGGGCATGTTGGCCAACGTGAGTGCCAGCTTGGAGCAAGGGGAAGGACAATACTCAGAAGTTCGGGATGTCAAGAAGGTGTTGATTGTGGCCATCACCTCCAACAGGGGGTTGTGTGGTGCGTTCAACAACAACGTCGTGAAGCTTGCGACGAATGCGGTGAAAGCCTGCGAAGAGGCCAACCAAGCGTTTGCGGTCTTGCCCCTGGGTAAGAAGGCCTTGGATGCCGCCAACCGTTTGGAGTGGCCCGTGGCAGAAGGGTTTGGAGACGCGGCGACGACGTTGTTCGACAACCTGGACTTCGCACATGCGTCAGAGGTGGCCAACGAAGTCATGGACCAATTCGCGGACGGCACCTACGACCGTGTGGTGTTGGCATACAACCAGTTCAAGAACGCGGCGGTGCAGATCCCCACGGAAGAGGCTTTCTTGCCCATGCTTCCGGATGCGGATGCAGAGGGAGATGCGTCTTCTGTCGACTACATCTTCGAGCCCAACAAGGAGGAAATTGTGGAGCGAATGCTTCCCAATGCCCTTCGCGTTCAGTTGTACAAAGCGCTGCTCGACAGCCACGCCGCAGAGCACGGCGCGCGCATGACGGCCATGCACCAAGCCACGGACAACGGTGGGGAGTTGCTTCGCGACCTTCGCATCACCTACAACAAGGCACGTCAGACGGCCATCACGACGGAAATCCTCGAGATTGTGGCCGGTTCTGAGGCGCTCGACGGCTAATCGGCCACGCCCTGTTTTCTTGGCACACTTTGTGGTTAGCTTGAGCCCATGGGCTTGAGGTTCCGCATCTTCTTGGGCATGATGGCTGTGGTGCTGTGTGCGCTTTTGGCCACCGGTTACGTGGCGTATCGATATGGGGTGGACGCGGAGGCCACCTACAACGCCCAGCGCCTCCTCCGAAAAGAAGCCGCACTCCAGAGGAGCCTGAGCTACATGCTCGAACGCATGGGGGGCACGGTGGGGCAGGACAGCTTGGCCTTGGTGTTCACCGACCGCATCTGTGAACTGGCCGACGTCCACAGCCTTACATTTTCCTTGTACGACAACCAAGGGCGGTTGGTGACGACCTCGGCGGGCCCAGGTTCGCCCGACAGCACAGTCGCATTGTCCTTGAACCAAGATGTCCTCACGTCAGCGACGTTGGGAGAGGGTCGCACTGAAATCCCAAACGTGCGTGGAGGCACGGAAGTGGTGTGGCCTTTGAGAACGGGAAGCGGCGAGGTGCTGGCCTTGGGCCATGTCCACTACGACCCCCGATTGGCCGAGGAGGCGGACTGGAAGGCCTTCCTGCTTCGTTTGGCGCCCGTGTACGCACTTTTGTTCTTGTTGGTGGGGTTGCTCGGTTTTTCCTTGTCCAATTCGATTGTGGGCCCTCTGAGGCGCTTGAGCTCAGACATGCAATCCAACCCCTTGCAACGAGGCCAAAGCAAGACGCTGACGTACCGCTGGCGAGATGAGATTGGCAGTTTGGTGACGTCCTACAATGATCTGCTTGCGCAATTGGAGGAGAGCATGAATGCGCGCGCCTCCCTGGAACGCGAAGGAGCGTGGAGGGAAATGGCCCAGCAGGTCGCCCATGAAATCAAGAATCCGCTGACTCCTTTGAAATTGGGCGCACAGCATCTGGACCGGGCCTGGCGGGATGGCGCACCTGATTTTGAGGCGCGATTGCAACGCTACACCCAGACCACGACCCGGCAGATCGATGCTTTGAGCAACATTGCGGAGGGTTTCGCCATGTTGGCGACCGACGGCAAGTCAGAAATGAGCCGGATTGGCCTCAACCGATTGCTTCAGGATGTGGTGTACCTGCACGAGTCGTCAGGCGTGGAGCTCGAATTGCCCCCCTTCGATGTGGACGTATTCGCAGACCGCACGCGGCTCATGCGCGCCTTCAACAACCTCGTCCAAAATGCTTTGGAATCTGGCCCCGGCCGGGATGTCGAAGTGAAGGTGCGGTTGACGTGTGAAAAAAGCCAGGCGACCATTGAGGTGCGGGACAACGGAGACGGCATCGAGGAGGCGCGCCTGGAGCGCATTTTTGAGCCCAAATTCACCACCAAAACCCACGGCTTGGGCCTTGGCCTCGCAATGGTTCGGGCCATCGTCAAGGGTGCCGGAGGGCGCTTGGACGTGTCGTCCGAGCTGGGCAAGGGAAGTGCGTTTGTGGTGGTCCTTCCACAAGTAGATCAGGCCAAAGGATAAAGCACCGGACGGCTGATCGCCGCGTCGTTGTCCATGGGGGCCACGCCGAGGTGGAGGAGGTACATCCCGTCCGGCGCATTGGAAGGCATGTAGATGAGCTCCGTGATGCTGCACCCCTGTCTGGGATTGTCAGGCACCTGCCAAAACGCGTGATGGGCCTCCAATCGCCCGCCGTCCACTTCACGGTCCACCGACGGCAAATCCACCAGCACGTGTTGGACACCCTGTTGAACAAGCTTGTCCATGAAGGCCACAGTGAAATAAGGAGGGTTGGTGTTGGACCAGACTTTCGTGCGCTTCGCGTCGTCGTTGGGCAGGGTTCTCACCACCAAGGCCGGCGGCCAAGGGCCATCAGGCAGCGCTTCGAGGCTGTCGACGTCCACCACGAGGTCGTCATCACGTCGTTGAGGCGTCACGCTGATCGCCAAACAAGGGAAGTGCGATGTCGCTCTGCGAAACAAAGGGTCCACGGGGTGAATGACCGGCGTGATGTGCCCGAGGCATTCCGTATGGGTTCCGTGGCCATGGGGGTTGAACAGGATGTCACGAAAATTCACGGACCCCCCCTGGTCGACGGCACCCACAAATCCGTCCCCGCGGACGGGGGTCATCTTGGGGGAATCCACATACCACGCGGAGGGATTGGGACCACCATTGCCCACCAACACGGTGCTCAAATCCACGGGACGAGTCAAGTCGGCACGATGGGCGATGCCGTTCCATTCGAAGTGACAATGCATGACCTCAAGAAACAAAGAAAGGCGCCACGAGGGCGCCTTTCTGTGTAAGTCGATGGGGCTTTGTTCTTATTCGAACAAGTAACCAATCCGGAGCATGCCTGTAGAGTACGTGCCCAAGAAGTTGGATCCGCTGAAGAAGGCATCACGTGGAGAATCGATCAACGCGTCTTGTGTCGCAGGAGATTGTTCCACCCAGTCGCTCCAGAGGGCGTCTGCGGCGATGTAGGCAGCTTGGTCAGCAGGACCACCGTTGGGGTTGACCGATGTCACTCCGTCGCCGAGCCAAGGTTGGCCGTTGATGACGTAGTTGACCTCCGTGGCGCTGTTCCATTGGAAGCCTGTGCCGCCAGTGACTGTGTTTTGCACGAGCAATGAAGAATTTTCGTCGCCTGAGCCGCCGTCGAAGTAGATGTTGAAGGCGTTGTTGTCGCTTGCGGTGATGGTGGAGGTGATGCCGGACGTTTGTGCGAAGCGGAGGCCTGCTTCAAAGCCGACGTAAATCGCGTCGTTGAAGTAGTAGTCTGCACCGAAGAGCAAGTCCACATTGATGGTGGTTGACTTGATTTCGTTGGCGTAAGACCAAACACCCCAGTTGGCGGGATCGGGCTCGTCTTCCCAGAAACCAGAGTTCACAGTGCTTCCGTCGAGGTTGAGGGCGCTGAAGCGCTCGCGCTGCAACGTCAATGAATTCATGCTGATGCCCGCGCCAACAGCAAGGTAGGGAGACAAGTTGTCCGTGCCCTTGAAGTGCTTTTCATAGCCGATTCCGAGGTCCAAACGTGAGTGGTTGTTGGTGAGGAACAGGTCGGGGTGAGTGAGGGTTCCCGTTGCACCAGCTTCCTGGAGCGAGTTTTCAGGCACCACGAGGTAGCTGTTGCTGGTGTTGTTGAGACCGAGGGTCACACGCAACGCAGCGTCGTCGTCAAGGAAGTTTCTGTACTTGATGACAGAAGAGTTGATGGGGTTGGCACCAAACGGATTGAAGGAGACTTCAATGTTGTGCTCTCCGCCCAATTGCTTTTGTGCATTGGCGGAGGTGAAAGCCACGGCGAACGCGGCCAAGGTGAACATCAGTTTTTTCATGACTGAAATTTAGGTTTCAATGATTCGGTGGTGCAAGAAAGCACAAACCAAGAGATTCACAACAAACATAGGTTATCAACGTTCACAAAAACAATTGTTGATAACCCCAAAAACACTGTGAGGCAGTGTCATTCAACGGTCACACTTTTTGCGAGATTTCGCGGTTGATCGACGTTGCACCCTCTCATCAACGCGATGTGGTAGCTTAAAAGTTGCATGGGGATCACGGTGAGCAGCGGTGCCAGCGCGTCGTCGACCTTGGGAATTTCCAAAATGTGGTCCGCCAAAGCACGGACCTTGGTGTCTCCCTCTGTGACGACGGCCAGGATTTGGCCACCTCGCGCCTTGACTTCTTGGATGTTGCTCACGACTTTTTCATACACCTCATCTTGTGTGGCGATGAAAATGACCGGCATGGCCTCGTCAATCAACGCGATGGGGCCGTGTTTCATTTCGGCCGCGGGGTAACCCTCGGCGTGGATGTAGCTGATTTCTTTCAACTTCAAGGCGCCTTCGAGGGCCACGGGGAATTGGTAGCCTCGGCCCAGGTAAAGCGCGTTTTCGGCGTGGGCGAACTGTTGGGCAATGTGCTCAATGGCACCGGCGTTGTCCAGCACTTTTTCGACGAGGCCTGGGATGTTGTCAAGGCCCGTCATCAGCCGCATGAAGCGCTGATCTGTCAGCGTGTGCAGTCGACGGCCGACGTGCATGGCCAAAATGGTCAGCACAGCGACCTGCGCGGTGAATGCCTTGGTGGAGGCCACGCCGATTTCGGGTCCGGCGTGGGTGTAGGCCCCGGCATGGGTCTCGCGCGCAATGCTCGATCCGACGACATTGCAAACCCCAAACACATGTGCACCTTGTTCCTTGGCCAAGCGAATGGCGGCAAGCGTGTCCGCGGTTTCGCCACTTTGGGAAATGGCGATGACCACGTCGTCTTCGCGGATGATGGGGTTCCGGTAGCGGAACTCAGAAGCGTATTCAACCTCCACGGGAATGCGTGCCAGGCTTTCAAAGAGGTATTCGGCCACCAGTCCAGCATGCCAACTCGTGCCACATCCCAGGATGAGAATACGCCTGGCTTTGCTCCAAACATCCCAGTGGTCGTCAATGCCTGACACAGTGGATTCGCCGGCTTGAAGTCGAATGCGTCCACGGATCGAATCGCGAATGGATTTGGGCTGCTCGAAAATCTCTTTGAGCATGAAGTGGTCGTATCCTGCTTTTTCAAGCGACGCCATTTCCATTTCGATGGCGTGGATTTCTGGGGTGACCACGGCGTCGCCAATGGTGCGAATGGTCAGTTCCCCATTGCGATGCATGGTGGCGACCTCTTCGTCTTCAAGGTAAATGACGTTTTGGGTGTGCGCCACAATGGGGGTGGCGTCGGAGCCGACAAAAAATTCATTGTCCTGGCCCACGCCAATGACGAGCGGAGAGGATTTCCGCGCTGCAATCAAGCGGTCGGGGTGCCGTTGATCGATCACCACGAGGGCGTAGGCGCCAACCACTTCTTTCAATGCGGTCCGAATGGCGTCGGGCAAATCCAATCCTGTCGAGAGCTGCACCTCTTCGATGAAATGTGCAAGCACTTCCGTGTCGGTATCGCTGACCAAATTGTGGCCGCGGTGAGTGAGCAGTTCGCGAAGCGCCTCGTAGTTCTCGATGATGCCGTTGTGGATGACCGCGATGTGGCCCTGTCCTCCTGCGTGCGGATGCGCATTGACATCACTGGGAGGCCCATGTGTGGCCCATCGCGTGTGCCCAATGCCCACGGTTCCCCGGGGTTGTTGCGCACCGACATGGGCTTCGAGGTTGGCGACCTTGCCTTGCTTCTTTTCAACGCGGAGGTCATCAGGCCCTTCAAGGGTCGCGATGCCCGCACTGTCGTAGCCGCGATACTCGAGCCGTTTCAATCCGTCGATGAGAATGGGGTAGGCTTCTTGGGGCCCGAGGTATCCGACAATTCCACACATGGTGCGAGGGCGTACTTTGGTTAGCGTCCGAGGGTCAAGGTCAATCGGGCAGGGTCATCGCCGTTCGTGCCTTTGAGCACGACACTGGAGACGGAAACGCCCCCCCTGTTGGACACAAGGTACAACTCCCGGCTTTCCAATTGTCCCTTCATCAGTGCTTGCACTGTGCTGCTCAAATTGAAGACAAAGGCCTTTTGACCTGCGTCGTAAAACCCTCCCACCGGAATCGCGGCGTCGTCGTCATCTGGCGTTTGCTGAAGGTTGCCTTCAGGCCCCTCTACCAGCACAAACAGTTGGTCCTGCGCGGGAATGGGCTTGTCGAAAAAACCATCTTCCACAGGAAGAATCAATTCTGCCTTGAGCACAGTGGGCAAATCGTTGAGGCTGTCCTGAAAAGCTTGAAGGTGAGGAAAACGCAAACGAACCTTGCTTCCAGCGGCAGACATCACATAGGCACGATCTGTGCCGGGCAGCGCGTCCAGTTCATCGTTGAGTTCCAAATCGGCCAAGTCGCCCTCAAACAGGTGATCGAACAAGTTGATTCTCGCGCTGAGCGGACTGATGAGAAAATCGTAGAACGAAGTGTCGTTGTCGTTGTGATAGTGCAAACGCATGACACTCAGGCCGCTGTTGATGTCAAAAGCGACGACGCCGTGACGTGTGTCCGTCGACCGAATCAACACCCCAGGGACCTCCTCGAACCATGAGGCGTTTTCGTCGAAGGTGGTTGAATCGAGTTCCACCAAGGTTTGGGCAAGGTCGTTTCGCAGGGGAATACGCAGGGTGGGCGGCAGGGTGTCCTCTTCGAGGATGAGGTCATCCACCGGGTTCAGGGAGATCGCACCTGCCATCGGATCCACCCATTCCTCTCCTGTGGTGGGTCCATCCCAAGTTGAGTAGTAATTGGAGTCAAACACGAGGCTGTCGGCCAGTGGCTGAACGGAGTACGTCGACGGGGACAAGCGTCCATAAAAATCACCTGTGTAGCGCAGCTGCAAGAAGAGGCTGTCTGCCACGGGATTGGCGCCAAAGTTCAGGTCGGTCGCCGAGAGTCTGAGCTGCGTTGCCAAGGACGCGTTCACTTGGCCAAACCGAGGCACGTACACACTCCCAACCAGGCCCGTGCTGAGTCGGTCTGTTTCCAAACTGTCCACCAGAACGGTGGCCAATTCGACGGTGACGGTGTCGGTGACGGCGACATCGAGAAGTTCCGATGCGGGTTGAAGCCCGAGCCCGATGTCGGTCGCGGGTTTGGTGCACCCCAAAAGGAGTGCAAAGGAGCATCCAAGAAACAAGCTGACTGTCGGGTGGATGCGGAAGTCGTTCCTCTTCATGAGGGCGCGAAGTTCAACAAGAACTTCGTTACTCCGCGACAGCCTCAGCCTTTCCCTCCAACATCGTGTCGTAGAAGGCATTGATTTCCGAGACAAAACCTTCACTTCCGCTGTAGGGAAGGATGGGCTTGTCAAGACCTGCGAGCGTCGCCTGCGAATCGGGCGTGAGCTGTTCGGACCCCACGATGACCGCATCGGCCCCCTGCATGCCCAAGGCATTGAGGTTTTCGAAGGTGGGTTCGGCAAGGCCGCTCAGCGCCTCCGCAGGAATGCCATGCGCTTCAGCCTTGGCCGCCATGCCTGCATCCAACGCGCCCTCGAATCCTTCGTCGTAGGCGTGGTAAATCACCTTGGCCTTTTCGAAGTAAGGCTCATCGGCAAAGACGTGCTTGAGATAGAGCGGGACCAAGCTGGTCATCCATCCGCTGCAGTGGATGATGTCCGGAGCCCAACCGAGCTTCCGCACGGTTTCCAACACGCCCCGAACAAAGAACAAGCTGCGTTCGTCGTTGTCGGGGAAGAAGTTGCCGTCGGCATCCTCCAACACGGCCTTGCGCTTGAAGTAAGTGTCGTTGTCAATGAAGTACACCTGAATGCGAGCCGAAGGAATGGACGCCACCTTGATGATCAAGGGGTGGTCGGTGTCGTTCACATTGAGGTTCATTCCCGACAAACGAATGACTTCGTGCAATTGGTGACGGCGTTCATTGATTTTGCCAAAACGTGGCATGAACACGCGGATTTCCTTTCCTTTCTCGTGCGTCCCCTGTGGCAACTGGCGAGAGACGTGGCTCATCGTGGTTTCCGGGAGGTAGGGCGTAAGGTGCTGAGAAATGTAGAGGACGCGTGGCTTGCTCATGTGCTTATGTTCTTCGTTAAACGAAAGCCTAAGATAGGTACATTTGAGCCCAAATCCAAGCAAAAACGCGGGTTTCAGCGGCAAAACAACTGGTTTTCATGGTCCTTTTGCATTCTTTACACGCGTTGCGTGAATGGCAGCATGATCACGCCTGGTCCTCCCTTCAAACGGGCTTCGTGCCAACCATGGGCGCGTTGCATGAGGGGCACGCGAGCTTGATTCGTCAGGCGAGCGCGCGCTGCGAACTTGTGGTGGTGTCCATTTTGGTCAATCCCACCCAATTCAACAAGACGGACGATTTCGAGTCATACCCACGGACGCTCGATCGCGACGCTGCCTTTGCTGCGGAGGCGGGAGCAGATGCCATTTTTGCGCCTTCTGCGGACGAGCTGTATGGGGGCACACCCCAGGCGCCGGCCGTGGATTGGGGTCCACTGACGAACGCCTACGAGGGTGCGCACCGGCCCGGGCATTTTGACGGGGTGGTGGCCGTGGTGGACTTGCTGCTCGAGGCAGTCAAGCCAGGTTTGGCGGTGTTTGGGGAAAAGGATTTGCAGCAAGTGGCCGTGGTGAATCGGCTGGTCCGGGAGCGCCATCCGGGGACGGCGGTGGTGGTGGGCGACTTGGTCCGAGATGAGGATGGGCTTGCCCTGAGCTCAAGGAATGCGCGTTTGAACGCCGACGGTTTGGAAACCGCCCAAAAACTCAACCGCGCCCTTCGTTCCATTCAGCAGTTGTGCGCAGCGGGCAAGGCCGTGGAGCTTGCGCTCGAGGAGGTGCGGGCGCAGCTTCAAAGCGATCCGAAAGTGACGCTTGAGTACCTCGATGTGGTGGATGCGCGCACGTTTCACCCACGGCGCGTTCCCAACGAGGGGCAAGTGGTCATCGCTGCCGAAGTACAGGGCGTGCGGCTCATCGACAATGCGCCGTTGAGGACTTGAGTCCGGAAGTGTTGGCAACTGGCCCGGATTTCGGAACTTGCCCCCAAATCTTCACGCCATGGGTGCCGTCGGTCCTACACAACTCCTCCTCATTGCATTGGTCATTTTGCTGCTCTTTGGTGGCCGCAAAATCCCTGAGCTCATGCGCGGCCTCGGCCAAGGCATGAAGGAATTCAAAGACGCGTCAAGCGGGAAAGACGACAAGGCAGACGGTTCGGACAAGGACGCTTGATGAGGTCCTGGGCGACATGCTTGTCGTGGAGCCTGTGTTTCGCAGTCTCGTCGCTCCAAGGCCAAGACACCTTGTTGCTTTCGTCCGTCGCGGGCGACACCCTTCTTGCAGAAACCGCATCAGACTCCCTGTGGGGACGTGCCGGAGAGGTCGGAGATGAGTCTTCTGAGGTGGACACCCTCGCACAGATCATCGATTGGGAAAAGCAGTGGACAGAGTGGTGCGCCACGGCCCATTGCGTCAGCTCGGACACGTCGCTGTGGAATGTGCCGGATGTGGGTTTGTCTCGCGTTGGTGCGCACTTGGATTCTGGATTTGTGGCCCAAAACCTGGCCGCCCTCAACCTGGTTTCTGAGCTCGATTTGCGGTGGAACCCGGTGGCGCATCGTCGGATTGTGACGTTTGGCCAACGCCGAAGCCATCACCTTGGAACCATGTTGGGCCGCTCGGCCATGTATTTCCCGTTGTTTGAGGAAGTGTTGGAACGCGAGGGGTTGCCGTTGGAGTTGAAGCATTTGCCTGTGGTGGAGAGCGGACTCAACCCGGAGGCGCGTTCGCCCGCGGGCGCCCGTGGACTTTGGCAATTCATGTACTACACGGCCAAAGCAGAAGGCTTGCGCATTGACGGGTACATCGATGAACGCAAAGACCCCTTGTTGGCTACAGAGGCGGCTTGTCGGCATTTGCGCCGGCTGCATCGGATGTACGGCGATTGGTATTTTGCCTTGGCGGCATACAACGCAGGCCCAGGCAACGTCAACAAGGCCATTCGCCGGTCGGGTGGCAAAACCAACTACTGGGAAGTGCGCCCGTTTTTGCCCAAGGAAACGCGTGACTACGTGCCCAATTTCATCGCCGTCGTTTACCTCATGGAGCATCACGCCGACCATGGCATTTTCCCCCAGCGGACGCTGCCAGGGGCGATGTCTGTGGACACGTTGATGGTGGAGGGTCCGCTGCGTTTTGACCAAATGGCCGCCGTCACCGATCTCACGGAAGGCGAAGTGGCGGCGTTGAACCCCATGTATCGCTTGAACATCGTCCCGGGGCCAGGTGAGAAATTCGCGATCCGGTGGCCCGTGGAAGGCGTGGCACAGTTTTTGGCCCAAGAAGAGGCGATGCGCGCCTACAAACCCGATTTGACCCCCACCATCAAGTACGAGCCAGAGCCAGTGGTGTACCGGGTGAAGAGTGGGGATGTGCTTGGCACCATCGCCCGAAAGCACGGAGTGAAAGTCTCTCAGCTCAAAGCTTGGAACGACCTGAAAAGCACCACCATTCGCGTGGGTCAACGATTGATCATTCATGCAGACCCCAACACCCTCTAAGTTCATTGCCTCTTGGCTGACCCTGGCCCTGGCGCTTGTGTCGTTCTGCGCGTGCGAGGGGGACGGGGCGAGGGTTGCGCTCCCTGGCAAAGTCGGCGCTGCGGGGGAGTTGGTGGTGGTGGCGACGCCAGAAGTTTGGGAGGGTCCTGCTGGCGACACCTTGCAAGCGCTCATGGGCCAGCCATACCCGGTGTTGCCGCAGTATGAGCCTTTGATGGACGTGGTCCACTTGGAACCGGAATTGTTCGACCGGTTTTGGAAGCCTCATCGCAACATCTTGGTCATGGAAGTGGCCGACAGGGTGGACACCCAAGAGCCTTCGCTGTCGTTTTTCCGAAACAAATACAGCCGTGGCCAAATCTACATGGTGGCCAAAGCCCGCACGGCTGAGGCCCTTGCAGAGGTGATGTTGTCTCGCGGGAATGAAATGGTGAGCCTGCTGCACGCAGAAGAGGCGTCCCGGTTCGCCGACATTGTGTCGCTTTCGCCCAACGAGGTGGTTTCACGAGAGGTGTTGAAGAAGTGGGGGGTGCAGGGGTTGTGGCCCAAGGACGCGCGTTTGGCCAAACAAACCGAAGATTTCTGGTGGGTCGACCGCCAACTCACCAGGCTGAAAGGAGGCGACAACCACGACATCCAGCAGGGCTTTTTCATTCACAGCGAACCGTATGTCAGCGCGGATCAGCTCAGCTTGGAACACGTGCTTGATCGGCGGGATGCAGTCACCCGAAAGCACGTGCAAGGCCCCACCAAAGG
The DNA here is from genome assembly GCA_965658245.1 of uncultured Flavobacteriales bacterium. Classification (GTDB taxonomy): domain Bacteria; phylum Bacteroidota; class Bacteroidia; order Flavobacteriales_D; family Sanyastnellaceae; genus UBA11663. Next base: position 25,667 of record CBFHRO010000003.1, on the reverse strand, counting down.
AAGTTACATGACCACTGAGCGACGTTTCTTCCCCGCCTACGAAGAGCTCGAATTTGACGGGCACTTTGCGTTGGAAGTTCGGGGTCTGTGGAAGATGGAAAACGACTTTATGGGCGGGCCATTTTACAGCCTGACCGTGGTGGACGAGGCGGAGGGGCGTCTTCTGACAATCGAAGGCTACGCCTACGCGCCGTACTTCGACAAGCGCCCTTACATCCGGGAGGTGGAAGGCTTGGTTCGTCGGTGTGACTTGGTGGGCAAGCCGGCGCCCGCGCCAAACCCCTGATCAGCGCACGACCACAAAGGTTCCGTGCGCCACGACGCGCCCAAGCCTGTTCATCATCCGAAGTTCGTAGGTGCCCACAGGCCAGGTGCTCACGTCCAGTGGACTCGAAGCATTGGACTCAGCATGGACGCGTCGTCCCAATGCGTTGATGACGTCCACCTCGAGCGGAGTTGAGGCGAGTGATTTGGGCAGACGCCAGCGCAACGATTGGCGGGTCGGGTTGGGCATCAAGGTGAGCTCCAATGGACCCTCTGCGGACACCTCAGACAGGCCGACGGAGACGTCACCTTTGGCAAAGGCGTATTGGCCCTTGCGAAGCTTGGTGATTTTGAAGACGCCACTGCCGTTGGACAGCGAACCGGCTTGCCAGTCGTAGTCGGGATACTGCACCCATGGGGCCCCCGCGCGGGGACGCCATGCCAGGAAGGCGCCCTCCTCGGTGTCTCCATACAGACCCGCATCGAGGTCGGTCTCGTCGTTTCCCACGTAGTTCAGTCGCGCGTCGAGAAGCGGGGAGGTGGCGGTGCCTTCTTCCCAGCTCCCGTCCACCACCCAAAAGTGCGTGTCGCTCAAACTCTCCACGTACGGAGCCGCTGGTCCGGGGTCGGGGGCAGCCCAATGATGTTCGACCCGGACCAACATGCTGTCTCCTTCTGAAATCTCGTCGCATCCAACACGCATGTCGACCCAGGGCAAATTGCTCAAGCCCGTGGGTTCCGTCACGGCAAACGTGTGGTCGAGGCGGCCTTGGTTCAAACGTCCGTCCGCGTTGAGGCCGAGCAAGATGAAGGGTTCTTCGTGTTGAAAGGTGATTTGGTCAAACTCTCCTCCGACGCGGGCATGCACCAGCGTGGTGTCCCATTGGGCGTCCCACAGCGTGACATCCAGGGGCTCGTTTTCGTGGAAGTTTTGACAAGCGCGCAACTTCTGGTGCAGGTGCAATGTGGTGGCAAAACATCCGTTTTCCGGCCCTGTGCTCATGCTGTCCACCACCCACGTGCTGAACCCCGGCTGCAGCACTTGGGCCTCAAAGAAGGGGGTCAAATCTTCCCCCGTGGCTTCCTCGAGGAGCATTTCGAAGTCGGTCACGTCCATGTGGCTGTCAAAACGCGCCGCGATGACGTCTTGACCGGCTTGACGGAACACCTCGTCCCCGAGGTAGGCGCGGAGGTTGTGCATGATGCTGGCACCCTTGTAGTAGGTGTGTCGCCCGTAGATGTGCTCGTCGGGCATGGGGGAAAGGGGATGAAATCCTTCGTCTTGCACGTGGCATTCTTCCAGCACAAATTGCTGGTTGTCTTTCACCAAATCCACAAACGCTTCGTGCCCGTCTTTCCACTCCACAAACAGGTGACTGCTGTACTCGGCCGGTCCTTCCTTCAGCCACATGTGGTTGTGGATGGTGGGCGCCACCAAATCTCCCCACCAATGGTGCCCCAATTCGTGGGCGAACAAGTCGCCGTTGGCGAAGTTGCTCTGCTCCATCATGAACCGGGGATAGGCAATGTTGGTGGGAATTTCCAACGCGCCGTCGGTGGTCAATACGTACCCCACACGTTCCCAGGCGTAGGGACCCCACCAGTATTCCAAGGCGTCAATGGCGAACCCGAGGTCGGCAAATTTGGCCTGCATGGCGTTGATGTCTGCGGCTTTTCCTGTCAAGCGAACGGGGATGTTTCCGTATTCGCCCTCGTGCACGTAGTCGTGGTCCACGTATGGACCCACTGCAATGGCGCTGAGGTGCGTGGGGATGGGGTGGTCGAGTTGCCAGGAGGTTCGAACCGTGTCTCCGACCAGCTGAACTTCCTCCACCAAGTGGCCTTGGTTGTGGGCGCGACGACCCCCAGCACTGGTGATGTGATAGGTGTACGTGGCGCGTTCCACAAAATTGTCGAAGCACGGGTACCAGACCCTGCCGAAGTTGGGCGGGATGGAGGTCAACCCAATGCCCAGGTTGTAGACGAGGTCGCTTGCGTAGTACATGCCTCCCCAATAGGGATCGTCGTTGGGCTGTCCCCCATACCAAACCTGCAGCACCACCGCCTCACCTTCTGTCATGGGGGCCGGCGCATCCACGTGGAGTTCAGGCCCCGCCTGTTCGAAGGTCACCGCATTGCCGTTCCAATGAACGCTGTCGACAGTCAAGCCTGCGAGGTCCCACCACATGGACGATCCTCCGCCTTGAAGCACCGTGAAATCGATGGTGGCCAAGGCTTGCATGGATTGTCCGGCATAGTCCGTCACGTCCAACACCAAATCGTAGTGCACAACGTCAAAGCTGTCACTGCGCGCGATGCTCGGCCCCATGTCGTAGTTGTCGACGGGCAACACCCGAAGCGAAGGGGCAACTTGGGTGCACCCCATGGCCTTGCACCCCTGGGCGAGGAACGGCGCACGCATTGTGCGTTCGTGTTCGTGAAGCCGTGGGAGAGACGGGGTTTGGGCCACGGCCAAAAAGCCGGATGCCATCGCCCACACCAGGAGGGAACTACGAGAAAAAAGGGAGTCCATATGCGCAATCATGCCTCCAAGTTAGGTGTACTTTCGCCGCATGAAACAGGTTGAACGCACCTCCCTCGTCGAAGTCGCATACACCCTTCGTGCCGACGGCCCGGAAGGAGAAGAATTGGAAACCTGCACCGAGGAAGCGCCCTTTGTGTTTCGCATGGGGGATGAAGAGGCGCTGGAGGCGTTCGAGAAGCAGCTCATGGGCAAAAAGGCGGGAGAGCCGTTTTCCTTTGTCATCAAGTGTGACGACGCATATGGGGAAGAGACCGAGGAGGCCATTGTGGCGCTGCCCAAAGAAACCTTCATGGTCGACGGCAAGCTCGATGAGGAAGTCATGAGGCCGGGCGAGGTCGTGCCTTTGGAAGACGACGAAGGCCAGGAATTGATTGGAATCGTGGTGGAGGTCGAAGGCGACGTGGTTCACGTGGACTTCAACCACCCCTTGGCAGGGTTGGATCTTCACTTTGAAGGGGTGGTGGTGGCCATTGGCGCTTGACCTGCTGGAAACGAGCGCAACACATTTTCTTGACGATAACCCAACCCGAGGTTGGCAGTGTTTCAAAATGAGGTGAGTTCATTTGCCTTATGCCTAACAACAAGTTGAGCGCTCAGGCCCCTCAGGGCTGTCCGAGCCTCGTGGTGATGGATTTATTGGGGGTCTTCGTTGAGCATGACGAGGCCGTGCGGAGCGCATTGGCTGCCGCTTTTCAGGCGCATGGCGAGCGGGTGGATCCCGACATTGCCGGCATGGCCATCGGTCATCCTGGCCTTCAGGGCATATACAGGGTCTTTCAATGGCTGTATCCCATGGAAAAGCCCAATGAAGCGGCCGTGCAATCCATCCACAACTTGGCGGTGAAAGAGCTGAGCAGGTTGGTGCGGTTTGGCGACGCCATCCAAGCGAGGTCGGGCATTGTCCGCATGTGCGACATGTGGACGCGGGCAGGGGTGCATGTGGCCGCCACCACCACGTTGGACTCGCACGTTGTGAAGGTCCTTCTCGGGCGGCTGGGATGGGACAAATCGCCGCCGTTTCACGCGCTGGTGCTCGCCGAGGAGGTGGAGCGGCCGACCCCTGGCCCAGACATGATTCTCGAATGCATGTCTCGCACCGGGGTGAGCGACCCCCAATGCGTCGCCAAAGTGGCCACCCACGTCATGGGGCTTTCCGATGCGCGGCAACTCGGTTGCGGTTGGAATGTTCTGATCGACGACGGGAGTTTGACCATGGACCAAATCGCCATGCTCGCGCCCACAGCCATTTTGGACCAGTCGGCTGACCTGAAGCGCCTGTGGGCCTTGCCCGCCCATCTTGACGTGGAACTCGAAGACGAAATTGCACGGCTTTTGTCGCGCAACTGAGGCGGAAATTGGGGTTCGAATGGGGTGCGTGGGTGCAGTACCTTCGCTCCATGGAACGCACGGAAATCAGTGAATTGGGAGAGTTTGGGTTGATTCAGCGGATGACCCGCGAATTGAATCACCAACAACCCTCCACGTTGCGCGGCGTGGGGGACGATGCTGCGGTCATTGACCCCATGGGCAAACGCTTGGTGGTGTCCACAGACATGCTTTGCGAGGGGGTGCATTTTGACCTGAGCTACATGCCACTCAAGCACCTCGGTTACAAGGCCGTCGTGGTCAATTTGAGCGACATCTGTGCGATGAATGCCACACCGACTCAGGTGGTGGTGGGCTTGGGTTTGAGCAACCGGTTTTCTGTGGAGGCCGTGGACGAGTTGTATGCCGGCATTCGGCTGGCTTGCGAGGTCTACAAGGTGGATGTGGTGGGAGGTGACACGACGTCTTCGCCCTCGGGCCTGACGTTGTCGGTGACGGCCATGGGCCTCGCGGATTCCGAGGCTTTGGTGGGTCGCGACGGTGCGGGAGATGGCGACTTGCTCGTGGTCAGCGGCGATTTGGGCGCGGCGTACATGGGGCTCCAAATTTTGGAGCGCGAAAAAACCGTGTTCCAAGCCGCACCCACGGCCCAGCCGGAGCTGGCGGATTTTGCATATCTGTTGGAGCGTCAACTCAAGCCGGAGGCGCGGGTGGACGTCGTGCGAGAGATGGCCGATTTGGGGTTGAAGCCAACCTCGATGATTGACATCAGCGACGGGTTGTCGAGTGAGGTCATGCATTTGGGCTCGTCCTCAGGCGTGGGCTTCAAAGTCTACGAAGACAAGCTCCCCATCGACGCCAAGGTCTACGACACGGCGCGCGAGTTCAACCTCGATCCCACGGTGTGCATGTTGAGTGGGGGGGAAGATTACGAGCTGCTGTTCACCGTCAAGCAAGACGATTACGAGAAGGTTCGGAACCACCCCAAGGTGACGGTCATCGGTCACGCGGTTTCGGCGCCGGATGCGTTTACGTTGGTGACCAAAAACGGTCCTGAGGTTCCTTTGAAGGCGCAAGGCTGGGATGGCTTCAAAGGGTCGGCCGAAAGCGGCAGCTGATGTGCGGCATCGCAGGGGTTCATGGGCTTGAGGCGTTCCAGGGGCTTGCAGACGCCAAGACGCGTGTGCGGAACATGGTGTCGCAGATTGCCCACCGCGGACCTGATGCGGAGGGCGTGTGGTCCGACCAAGAGCACGTGGTGCTCGGCCACCGGCGGTTGAGCATTTTGGACACCGGAGAAGGGGCCAACCAACCTTACCGAATGGGCGAAGATGTGCTCGTGTTCAACGGCGAGGTGTACAATTACCTCGAGCTCCGTCGCGAATTGGAAGCCGCCGGAGCCCACCGCTTTTCGACCCAAGGAGACACCGAGGTGGTCTTGGCTTCGTTGCGTCACTGGGGCTTGGAGGGGGCGCTTGAGAGGTTCAACGGGATGTTTGCGTTGGCGTGGTGGAGTGCCGGGGAGCGTCGCCTGGTTTTGGTGCGGGATCGTCTTGGCATCAAGCCTTTGTACTGGCACCAAACCCCGGAAGGCACCCTCTTTTTCGCCTCTGAGGTCCGCGCGCTCCTGGCCTCCGGCAAGGTGCGTCGCGCGCTCAACCGGGACGCCGTGGCCGACCAATGGATGTATGGCACCGTGCATGCACCCGCCACCATTGTCTCCGGCGTGCATTTGTTGGAACCCGGCAGTTTGATCGTGGCCCAAGACGAGGATCTCAGGATGTCGCAGTGGTGGGATCCTGCGGACGAGGCGCTGGGCGAGCCCGCGCTCGACGACCGCGCGCGTCGCATCCGCATCCGCAAACTGCTCTCCGATTCGGTCGCGCTCCGGATGCGGTCTGACGTGGCCTACGGTGCGTTTTTATCCGGGGGCATCGATTCGAGTGCCGTGGTGGGATTGATGTCCGAAGTGGCGACCCAGCCGGTCAGCACCTTCAGCGTCACGTTCGCCGAAGCGGCGCTGGACGAGAGCCCGTGGTCCCGGGCCGTGGCGAAGCGGTTTGGCACCGATCACCATGAACTGCGGTTGACTCCTGAAGACTTCCTGGCTCAGGTTCCCCGTGGCCTCGACGCCATGGACCACCCCAGCGCCGACGGCCTGAACACCTACGTGGTCAGTGGCGCGACGCGACGGGCAGGGGTGAAGGTGGCCTTGAGTGGCTTGGGGGGCGATGAATTGTTTGCAGGTTATCCCGTCTTCGAGCGAAGTGCGCGCCTGGCCAAACTCAATTGGCTCGGCTCCTGGCCCAAGGGAGGGCGCCGCCTTCTCGGCAAGATGCTCGTCGCTGCGCGTCCTGGCATGACGTCACGCAAGCAGGCCGAGATTTTCGGAGGGCACTACTTCGACGTGGCCCACACGTATCCGCTGTCACGCCAAATGTTCTTGCGCGCCGATTTGCAGCGCATGTTGGCGTCTGACGTGCCCTTGACCAATCCCGTGTTTCGGTGGTTGGTGGCGGAATTGGCTCCAGGGAAGAAGGCGTTTGGTCTTCCGTTTCTCAGCCAGGTGAGCCTGGCGGAAATGCGCACGTACATGGGGCACACCCTGCTGCGAGACGCCGACCAATTCAGCATGGCCCACGCGCTTGAAGTCCGCGTGCCCTTCCTCGATCACCGGCTGGTGGCGGCGGCACTGGCCTCTCCGGATGCCCAAAAATTCCCCACCTCTCCCAAGCGTTTGTTGGTCGAGGCCCTCGACGGCCTCCTGCCCGACGACGTGGTGAACCGACCCAAAATGGGGTTTGTGCTCCCGTGGGAATCCTGGCTTCGCGGCGAGTTGAAAGAAGTGTGCGACGCGGGCCTTCAGAGTCTCAAGGACCGGTCTTGGGTTCAGTCGGACGCGATCACGGACATGGAACGGTCCTTCCATGCGGGGGAATCCACTTGGTCTTGGAGCCGGGTGTGGTCTCTTGCCGTCCTTGGGGGCTACCTTGACCGCCATGGCCTCGAGTGACCCCACCCCCGATCGCCCGCGCCCGCTTCGGATTTTGGCTGTGGTGGAGTGGTATCCGCCCGCGTACAAGGCAGGGGGCCCAATTCGAAGTGTCCACAACCTCATGCAGTTGCTTCGGGCCCAAACCGACCACCACCTCGAAGTGGTGTGCGGCGACCGCGACCTTGGAAGTCCGTCACCGCTTGAAGGCATCGAGCCCGACGTCCCCCACAGTCGTGACGGCATCCAAGTCACGTACCGCTCCTCGGTCACCCTGGCGTGGTGGCTCGAGAAAATGCGCGGTACCCCCGACCACCCCGCCCCTGATGTGTTGTACCTCAACAGCTTGTTCAGCGTTCCTTTTGCGCTGCATCCTTTGTTGGCGGCACGCCGCTTGGGCATTCGCGTGGTTCTGGCGCCGAGAGGCATGTTGGGTGCGGGCGCCCTGGCCATCAAACCGGTCAAGAAAAAGGTCTTTTTGACAGCAGCCCGCCTGCTCGGCCTTTTCCGCGGCGTTCGCTGGCACGCCAGCACAGCAGTGGAATGCGCAGAAATCCTCAACCACCTGCCCGGATCGGACGTGCACACAGCCATGAATGTTCCGCTGTTTGAGGCCAACACCACACCAGTGAGCACGGACCACGGGCTGACCTGGGTGATGGTGGGCAGGATCCAGCAAAAAAAGAACCTCCACTTTGCGCTCAATGCCCTGCAGGACGTCGACTTGAAAGGCAAGCACCTGCGGGTGGAGCTCGTGGGCCCCGCAGAAGACGAGGTGTATCTGCAACACCTCTTGTCGTTGTCGAAACCGGGGCTGGACATCGTCCACGTGGGCGCTGTGCCGCCTCATGAACTGGGAAAGGTTTGGGCGCGTTCTCATGCCTTGCTCATGCCGACAACCCACGAGAACTTCGGGCATGCGGTGGTGGAAGCATGGGCGCACGGGCGCCCTGTGCTTTTGAGCGACCAAACCCCGTGGAGGGGTTTGTCAGAGGTGGGCTTGGGATGGGATGTGCCGTTGGAGAAGTCGTTGTGGGTGGACCGAATGCAAGAGGCCATTCAGTGGCCTCGAGCCACATGGCAAGCGATGTCGAAGGCGTGCGTTGCGAAGCACCGAGGTCTTGTCGAGGATCAAAGTCTTGTGCAAGCCAACCTCGATTTGTTCGGCAAATACATGCCATAAAGTCAAAAGGGTCGTGTACCTTGTACGCAAGAGGAATGATCTCTTCACTACTTGGGCGCGAGCCTTCGCCCATGCTTCGATTCTAAGGCTGCCAATACAATTTTCATGAGATTTTTTGCGATTGCAGCCATGGGGCTGTTCAGTTTGGGTGCCTTCGCCCAAACCACATTCAACGTCGACATGGCTTGCGCGCCAGAAGGATTTACCGATGTGTTTGTCACGGGCCCATGGTGCGGCTGGTGTGCCAATGATGTGTACAACACCATGACAGATGATGATGGTGATGGGGTCTACACCGTAACCTTGGACTCGACCGTCACCGGTTTGATCGAGTACAAGTACGCCATCAATGGGTTTGACGATCAGGAAAACCTGATCAACGACATGGTGGACGGCGCGACTTGTGCCCCCGTCACGGATTTCTCTGGTTATGCCAACCGTACGATTGAAGCCATGACGACGGCCAATGACTTTTATGGCTCGTGCGACGGCACGTGCAACGATGCTGCTCCCGCGGACCAAGTGGATGTCACTTTCCAGGTGGACATGAACGATTACACGGGCACGTATGGGTCGGTCAATTTGAACGGATCGTTCAATGGTTGGTGTGGTGCGTGTGCGGCCATGACCGACGCCGATGCCGATGGCGTGTTTGACCTCACCATTTCGTTGGATCCAGGGATGTATGAGTACAAGTTCACGTTGGATGGGTGGACCGCGCAGGAAGAGTTCACGGACGGCGATGCATGCACATCCACCATTGATGGATATGTGAACCGCACTGTGGACATCACTGTGGCGGCGACCCTGCCTGTGGTGTGCTACAACAGCTGCGACGCATGTGATGGCACAAACACCGGCGGCGGTGGTGGCGGCGAAACGACCACCACCACGTTCAACGTAGACATGAGCTGTGCCACAGCTGCAGGAGCGACAGTGAATGGCGCGACAGAAGTGACAGAAGTGTTTGTGACAGGCCCTTGGTGCGGATGGTGCGCGGCTGACGGTTACAACGTATTGACCGACGCGGATGGCGACGGCATTTTCAGCGTGGAGATTGCGGATTTGACCGGCACGGTCGAGTACAAATACGGCATCAATGGTTTCGCCGATCAGGAGCAGTTGGTGGATGACATGGTGGACGGCGGGGCCTGCGCCCCAGTCACGGATTTCGCAGGGTATGCGAATCGTCAGGCAGAAGCGGGTTCAACAACCAACGATGTGTTTGGTTCTTGCACAGCCTGCGACGACAACGATGGTGGCAATGGTGGCAACAACGGTGGAGGAAGCGATTCTACCCTCGTGGGGTTGATCAACTTGACCTTCGACGAGGCAGCAAGTGCATCAGCTTGGGAAGCCATTGCCGATGCGACTTTGCCCGAAGCGTCCTTGTCGTGGAACGACACAGGTGTGGAGACAGGCGCCCTCGAGTTTGGCGGAACCAACACGTCGGACGGTGTGGGCCGGGCGTACATCTATCAGTATGTGGATGGCAACGTGGATTACCAAGGCGCCAACAGCGTGACGCTGACGTTTGATGCCAAATTGGCTTCTCCCTTGAACGGTGCCGCGTTGCATTTGCAGACAGAATTCCCGGGTGTGGGGACGACCAACACCTTTGACATCCAGGGACAGGGTCTGAACGAGGCCTCTTGGACCTCGTACTCGTACACCTTTGACAACGTTTCGGGCGACGGCATTTTCCGCATTCAATTCAATGTTGCAAGCGGTGCCTTTGTGGGCGCTGGCGGCATGGTGCTGCTGGACAATGTCAGCCTCGAAGGCAACGGTGGCGATGGCGGCGGCACGGAAACTGGAGGACCGACCACGTTCCAAGTGGACATGGCTTGCGCCACAGCAACGGGCTCGATGACCAATGGAACCACAGAAATCACAGAAGTGTTCGTGACGGGCCCATGGTGCGGTTGGTGCGGCTCTGAAGGTTACAATGTGCTGACCGACGCAGACGGTGATGGCATTTTCAGCGTGGAGATCGCCGATTTGACTGGAGATGTCGAGTACAAGTACGCTGTCAACGGGTTTGCCGACCAAGAGCAGCTCGTGGATGACATGGTGGCCGGCGGCACATGCGCGCCAGTGACGGATTTTGCAGGGTTTGCGAATCGCCAAACGCCAGCGGGCTCCACAACCAACGACGTCTACGGTCAATGTGGACCGTGTGAGGCGAGCCCTGGGTCGGGCTGCACGGACCCAGCATACTTGGAGTTTGACCCTTACGCCACCACAGACGACGGTTCTTGTGGCACGTTGGTGGTGTATGGATGCCCCTATGAAGCGGCGACCAATTACAACCCCCTGGCAAACGTGGACGATTTGACATGTGACTTTGACTTGAGCGGTCCAAACGATTGTGCGGCTGATTTGGATGGTGACGGCTCGGTGACCACCACTGACTTGTTGAGTTTCTTGGCAAGCTTCGGTTTGACTTGTCTCTGATCGCGTTGGCAGATATGAACCTCTGAAAGGGGCGCCTCAGGCGCCCCTTTTTTTTGTGGGCCATTCCGCTTCAACGAACTTGGCATCATGAACACAAGCAACCGGGTGTGTGCCCTGCTGGGCATGGAGTTGCCCATCATCCAAGCGGGCATGGTGTGGTGCAGCGGATGGGAATTGGCCAGCGCCGTCAGCAACGCAGGAGGGCTTGGGATTTTGGGCGCGGGGAGCATGTATCCCGAGGTGTTGCGGGACCAAATCCAAAAGGTCCAAGCCGCCGCACCTGGAAAGCCCTTCGCGGTCAACGTGCCGCTGTTGTATCCCGCGGTCGAAGTGCACATGGCGAGCATCGTCGAATTGGGCGTGCCCATTGTGTTCACCAGCGCAGGCAATCCTCGGACGTGGACGCAGCATTTGCAGGACCACGGCATCAAGGTGGTGCATGTGGTGAGCAGCGTCAAATTTGCCTTGAAGGCCCAAGCGGCGGGTGTCGATGCGGTGGTTGCGGAAGGGTTTGAGGCTGGCGGTCACAATGGCAGGGAGGAGACGACGACGATGTGTTTGGTGCCGGCCGTGGCGGATGCGTGTGACGTTCCCGTCATTGCCGCGGGAGGGCTGTACGATGGACGTTCCATCCTTGCAGCCATGATGCTTGGCGCAGAGGCGGTGCAACTGGGATCCCGGTTCGTGGCCACGCCAGAAAGCTCGGCGCACATCGCGTTCAAGGAGGCCGTGCTTGCGGCAGGCGAGGGCGCCACAAGCCTCGAATTGAAGGACGTCACACCTGTGCGGTTGTTGCACAACGACTTTGCACGGGAAGTGATTCAGGCCCAGCAATCGGGCGCCACGCCAGAAGCGCTCCGGGAGCTTTTGGGGAGGGGGCGGGCGAAGAAGGGGATGTTCGAGGGTGACCTTCAAGAGGGGGAGTTGGAAATTGGTCAAATCGCCGCCCAATTGCATTCCCTGGAACCCGCAGCTGACCTTGTCCAAAGGCTTGTGAAGGAGTGTCGCGCCTTGGGCGGACCGGCTCTGGGCGGGCGTTTTGACTTTTGAGGTGGATTCAGGCGTCCGACCCGTGGAAGTGCACGCGCACGGCTCGGGCCACTTTGAGGTTGACAACGTCGAGGAGGGCCTCTTCGGAGGCTTCTGAAATGGCCTTCACGTCGCCGAACGCTGTCATCAGGGCTTGACGGGTCTTGGGCCCCACCCCTGGAATGTCGTCCAATTCGGAATGCAAGAAGGCTTTGCTTCGGCGCTTGCGGTGGTGGGCCAGCGAGAACCGGTGCGCTTCGTCGCGCATTTGCTGCACCACGCGCAGGGTGGGTGATCGCTTGTCGAGGTAAATCGGCACGCTGTCGCCCGGGAAGTAGAGTTCTTCCAGGCGCTTGGCGATGCCCACAAACGCAATTTTGCCCCGAAGCCCGAGCTCGTCGATGGCTTCCATGGCGTGCGACAGTTGACCCTTGCCACCGTCGATGACGACCATTTGGGGGAGCGACTCGCCCTCGTCGCGCAGTCGCTTGTACCTGCGGTACACCGCCTCCTTCATGCTGGCAAAATCGTCTGGTCCTTCGACCGTGCGGATGTTGAATTTGCGGTAATCGCGCTTGGCGGGTTTGCCGTTGCGGAACACCACACATGCCGAGGCCGGGTTGGTGCCGTGGATGTTGGAGTTGTCAAAGCACTCCATGTGCACGGGGTGCTCCTTGAGCCGGAGGTCGTGCATCATGGTTTCCATGAGTCGGTCTTTCGCTGCGTCGGGGTCCACCTGCTCAAGTTGGGCATGGCGGTCGCGCATGGCGAACTGGGCGTTGCGCAGGCTCATGTCGAGCAACTTCTTCTTGTCACCCCGTTGGGGCACGAGGCATTCTGCGCCCAGCACCGCCACGTCGACCTGGGCCAGCACGGTGCGGCTCGCCACGTCGAAGCGGTCCCGAATTTGGGGAATGGCCGCGGAGAGGATTTCCTCGTCCGACTCTTCGAGGCGTCGACGGAACTCGAGGGTTTGGCCTTGGACGACGGCGCCGTTGTGAATCCGCATGAAGTTCACGAACGCCGACTTCGCGTCGCTCACCGCCCCGTAGACTTCCACGTCCGAGACGGTGGGGTGCACCACGGTGCTCTTGGCCTGAAACTTGTCGACGGCAAGGAGCTTGAGTTTAAGGCGCTCGGCTTCTTCAAAGCGCAGGGCGCTCGCGGCCTCCATCATCGACTCCTTCAACGCGCTTTTCACCTCGCCAAGGTTGCCTTTCAACACGTGGCGGATGGCCGCAATGCTGTCGTTGTAGGCTTCCTCCGTTTGCTTGCCCACGCAGGGCCCCATGCAGTTTCCGATGTGGTATTCCAGGCACACCCGGAATTTGCCCTTGGCGATGTTGTTCTCCGTCAGGGCCAAGCTGCAGGTTCGGATGGGGTAGAGCTTCTTGCAGAGGTCGAGCACGGCGTGCATGCCCTTGACGTTGGAGTAGGGCCCAAAATATTCGCTCCCGTCCTTTCGCACTTGCCGGGTGGGGAAGATGCGGGGGAAGCGCTCCTTTTTGAGCACGATGAAGGGGTAGGTCTTGTCGTCTTTGAGCTGGATGTTGTAGATCGGCTTGTGCTCCTTGATCATGTTGTTTTCCAGCAACAATGCGTCGGCCTCGCTGGCGGTCACGATCCATTGCACATCCCGGATCTTCTTCACCAAGAGCCGCGTCTTGCCATTGTGGTCTTGCTTGGTGAAGTAGCTGGCGACGCGTTTCTTGAGGTTTTTGGCCTTGCCGATGTACAGCAATTTTCCGTCTCCATCGAAGTGCTGATAGACGCCCGGTTCATGGGGCATCCGATCGAGGATCGCTTGGATGTGGTCGGTGGTCGCCATCGTTGAACGAAGGTAGGTCGCGCAGTACTTTGCGGCATGGATTTGGTCACAGGTACAACGGGGATTGTGGGGACGCCATTGGTGGTGAAACTCCTGTCTGAAGGCCAAACCGTGCGCGCCCTTCACCGCCCCTCGTCCGACCGTGCCCGCGTCGAGCAGGCCGTACGCGACTCCGACCCTGACAGCCTTTCGCGGCTGGAGTGGGTGGAAGGCGATTTGACGGACCAAGCCTCGCTTGAAGACGCCCTGGTGGGTGTGACGCGGGTGTTTCACAGCGCCGCGCTTGTGTCGTTTCACTCGGCAGACCGGGAGGCCTTGCGTCACATCAACGCCGAGGGCACGGCCAACCTTGTCAATGCCATGCTCCATTGTGGTACCCCGCGCCTCATTCACGTGAGCAGTGTCGCGGCCTTGGGCAAAAAGGCCGGCCAGCCCACAGACGAATCGACCCACTTCGAGGAGCACCCCGGCACCTCAGCCTACGCGCGCTCCAAGCATCGGGCCGAGATGGAAGCGTTCCGGGGCGCGGTGGAAGGTCTCTCGGGCGGCCTGGTCGTGGTCAACCCCACCGTGATTTTGGGGCCAGGCGATTTCCGCCGCAGCTCGTCCGCCCTGTTCCGGGTGTTGGACCGCGGCTTGTCCTGGTATCCCGTGGGCAGTGGCGGCTACGTGGGGGCCGACGATGTGGCCGAGGTCTGCGTCCGGCTCGGAGACAGTGAGGTGCGCGATGCGCGCTTTGTGTTGTGTGCGGAACACCGCACCCATCAGGACGTCATGACAACCATCGCCTCAGCGTTGGGAAAACCGGCCCCGACTTGGGCAGTCCTGCCTTGGATTGCAGGGATTGCTTGGCGGTTGGTTTGGGTGGCGGAGCGCCTCACAGGACGCCGATCGATGATTTCGCGTGAAAGCCTGACGAGCGGCAGCGAACACCAGCGCTACGACGGATCTCGGATTGTGGAGGTGATGAAGGAGCTTGGTCACAATTGGGGCTACACCCCCATCGACGACGTCATTCAGTCGACGGTGCAGGCGTACCGCCGGCAACGCGGTTCTTGAGGTTGCCCTCGGCCCCCGACAAATCCCCTCGGTTGCTTTCCACCTCCAGCGCTTTCAGGGCATCGACGACGTCTCGAAGCACCGCTTTCATGGCGTCTGGATGACCCCACCACCAGGTGTAGCTCGAATCGAACGTTGCCGCACTCACGCCTGTCCGTGCCCAAACGTCGTTGTACGCTTCTGCAATGCGCTGAAGTTCGTTGTCGTTGCGGTACACCCGCTTGTCAGCCACAGCCTCAATCAGCTGAATCTCCGTCAACACGCGTGCAAATTCGTCCCGCGCAAGCACGCCTTGAGGCGGGGTGGGTTGTGGGTTTCCGCCGACGGGTTCGGGACTGCAGCTTCCCATCAAAAGCAGGAGCAACCATCCCCCAATCATGTGTCCAACGTGCTTCAAGGCTTCAGCGATTGAAGGACAGGCGTTGACCCGCGTGGTTGCCGTGCGAGGTGGTGATGCGCCGACCGTCCCACACGCAAGTCCCGTTGACCCATGTTTCGTGCACGCGGCTTTTGAACACATGTCCAGTGAAGGGGGACCACCCGCATTTGGACATGATGTTGTCTTCACGCACAGTCCATGGATCGTTGGGATGCACCAACACCAAGTCTGCCTTCATGCCCGGGCGAATGAAACCGCGGTCGGACATTCGGAACAAGCGGGCCACGCGGTGGGCCATCAAGTCCGCCACTTTTTCGACCGACAGCACGCCCTCGTGCACCATGTCAAGCATGGCCACGAGCGCGTGTTGAACCAGCGGACCGCCAGAAGGAGCTTTGAAGTAGCTGCCGTTCTTCTCTTCCTTGGTGTGGGGGGCGTGGTCGGTGGCGACCACGTCGATGCGGCCGTCGAGGATGGCCGCCCGGATGTGCGCACGATCTTCAGCGGTTTTCACCGCAGGATTCCATTTGATGTGGGTGCCCTTCGACTCGTAATCCGCATCACTGAACCACAGGTGGTGGATGCACGCTTCCGCGGTGATGCGCTTGTCTTCCAGCGCTTGGGTGTTGTCAAACAAATCCAGCTCGCGCGCCGTGCTGATGTGCAAGATGTGCAGTTGCGTGTTCAGCTTGGTGGCCAACTCCACGGCTTTGGACGAGCTCTTGTAACACGCTTCGGCACTCCGAATTAAGGGGTGTTGTGCAATGGGCACCGTCTCGCCGTAACGCGCCCGGGCCGCCTCCGAATTGGCGCGCACCGTGGCCTCGTCTTCACAGTGTGTGGCCACGAGCGTAGGTGCCTCCTTGAAGATGCCCTCCAGCACGGCAGACTCGTCCACAAGCATGTCACCCGTGGAAGACCCCATGAAGACCTTGATGCCGCAGACGCGTGTGGGGTCCGTCTTGAGCACTTCGTCCAAATTGTGGTTGCTCGCCCCCATGAAAAAGCTGTAGTTCACCGGACTCACCTCGGCCGCACGGTCGTACTTGTCTTGGAGCAGGTCTTGGGTCAGGGCCTGAGGCACCGTGTTGGGCATCTCCATGAACGAGGTGATCCCGCCCGCTGCTGCTGCTGCGGACTCGGTCGCAATCTCCGCCTTGTGCGTCAACCCGGGCTCCCGGAAGTGCACTTGATCGTCGATGCACCCGGGCATCAACCAAAACCCCGTGCAGTCTTTCACTTGCGCGCCCGCCGCCAATGCCTTGACGTGCGCGTCGGCGCCTTGCTCCGCCAAATTGGCGCCGACAGCCACAATGTGCTCCCCGTCCACAAGGACATCTTGGACGTGAACGGTGCCGTCGGTGACGACGTGGGCGTGGCGAAACAGGGTGGCTTGGCTCATGGCAGGAGAGGCGGTTTGGAAAGAGGAGTGTGGAAACTCAGGGTTTGGGAGGAAAAAAGATGCGTTTGAAGCGCATTTGAAGCACGCCAAGAAGGGCCTCGCGGAAGATGTTCATGCTCATCTTGGACGTCCCCAACTCGCGGTCGACGAAGGTGATGGGCACTTCTTTCACAGCGAAGCCATTCCGCTTGGCGCGCAGTTTCATTTCGATTTGGAACGCGTAGCCCACAAATTGGACGGCGCCGAGTTGAATGGCCTCGAGCGTCTCACGACGGTAGCACACAAACCCCGCGGTGCTGTCTCGAACGCCCAACCCCAAAATGGTGTTCACGTAAATCGATGCGCCGTAGCTCAGGATGAGTCGGTTGACGGGCCAGTTGGCCACGCCTCCGCCTTTCACGTAGCGCGACCCCACAGACATGCCGGCGCCGCCTTCGGCACAGGGAATGCGCAAGCGCACGAGGTCTTGGGGGTCGTGGGAGAAGTCGCAGTCCATTTCAAACACGAAGTCGTACCCGCGGTCAAGCGCCCAGCGAAATCCCGCGATGTAGGCCGTACCAAGGCCGAGTTTGCCTTCGCGTTCGAGCAAATGGATGCGCTCGGGGTGCGCCACTTGGCATTCTTTGACCAGCGCGGCGGTGCCGTCCGGCGAGCCGTCGTCGACCACCAACACATCAAAAGGAAATTCCAAGCCCATCACCGTGTCGAGCATGCGAACCACGTTCTCACGCTCGTTGTACGTTGGAATGATGACCAGGCTGTCGTTCATGCGTCCGAAATTACGTCCACTCAAGTGGTCATGCGAAGCATGTTCAACTCGTCTTGTGTCAGGTGACGCCAATGGCCGCGAGGGAGGTCTTTTTTGGTCAAGGGCCCGTAAACCACACGGTCCACTTTGACCACTTTGTGTCCTAGATGCTCCCACATGCGTCGGGCGATGCGGCTTCGGTTGCTGTGGATTTCCATCCCAATTTCGTGAGGGTCGTTTTTGACAAACGCCACTTCCTTGGCTTTGACAAACCCTTCATCCAGCACAAACCCCTCGAGCATCTTTTCAAGGTCTTCGGGGTTGGCTTTTTTGGCCAGTGTGATATGGAAGAGCTCACGCAGGCCCACCTTGGGGTGATTGAGTCGCTTGGCGAGCTCGCCGTCGTTGGTGAACAGGATGAGCCCTGTGCTTTCTTTTTCAATCCGGTCGACCGGGTAGATGCGCTCTTTGCAGGCGTTCTTGATGAGGTCACCGACGCTGCGGCGCCCGCTGGGGTCGTTTTCGATGCCCAAAAAGTTCTTCGGCTTGTTGACCAAGACATACCGCATGGTCTCGGGTCGGATGGTGTCGCCCTCCACACGTACGAGGTCCTTGGTGGGGTCCACCTTGAATCCGAGTTCTGTGATGACCTTGTTGTTGACGCTGACCACTCCTGCACCAATCATGACGTCGGCTTCACGGCGCGAGCAGACGCCCGCTTGGGCGATGTACCGGTTCAGACGCATGGTGGCCGTGGAGTCCGGCACGGGTGCAAATTTCAACTTGGGCTTCGGTCCGCCGGGCCGTCCGCCGGGCCGTCCGCCAGGCCGTCCACTCGGTTTGCCGCCGGGACGGGCCGAGGACTTGCCGCCGGGACGGGCCGAGGACTTGCCGCCGGGACGTGAAGAAGACGGGCGCTGGCCGCCTCGGGAGTTGGAAGGTTTCGCGCTGCCGCTTCGTCGGCCAGCACTTCCCTTGCGGGCGCCTCCGCGGCGGCCTTGGTCAGGGTTGTGTTTCATGGTGGCAAAGGTACGTCGTGGGGCAAGGTCAGCGCAGGCTGCGCCAAGGATTGCGTTTTCTGGAAGGCATGGCCACGCCATCAAACGCGTTGGGGAGGTGGGTCAGGCGAGGCGGCCGTTTCGGATGAATCCGCACCCACCACAGGTCAAAGCGACAATCGGAACGTGCTTGTCCTTCACCCCTCAGGTAGGCATGTGCCGCGCGCACAATGCGCTGTTGTTGGCCCAGCGACGGAAGTTGGGGTGGGTCAGGCCAACGGGGGACAACGCACCCGGTTCGGCATTTGACCTCGTGGAAGATGACCTGCCCGGCGTGTGCGGAGATGATGTCGATTTCACAGCGACGCCACCGCCAATTGCGGGCCAAGATGTGGTGTCCCCATGTTTCCATGTGCGCCACGGCAAGGTCTTCTCCGAGTTGTCCGACCCGGGTGCGACTTTCCAAAACCATGACGCAACATTCGCTGCAAGACAGATGCGGGACGGGTTGAAATTCAGGAACGTCGATGGGGAGTTGACACGCGGCAGATGGCGCAACCCAAATCCGCGTCGATCAACGCAACACCAGGTCCGTCGTGCCGATCACGGTGCTGCCCTCGAGGATTTCCACGAGGTAGGTGCCGGGACGGTAGGGCTCGAGGACGGTGTCGTCAGGGTATTCATAGAACACACATGCGTCGAGGCGGTCGCGGGCGTAATCGACGGTCCGTGAGGCGCTGAAGTCGCTGTCCCCTTCCGCGCTCGGCAGCACATTGCCGTCGCTGTCGGTGATGCGCAGGCGAAGGGTTTTGTCCCCCACAGGCGCGATGCGGTTTTCCAAGATGGTGAAACATACGCGCAGCATGTCGCTGCGGTCGGCACGGTCCGTGTCGCGTTGACGTCCCGACGAGAGCACGCGCACCCCGGTGGGGAGGAATTCGGCGACTTGGAGGGTTTGGCCTGCTTCAAGCATGTCCTCCATGTTCTCTTGCCGCTCGACGAGGTCTGCATTCTCTTGGGACACCGCCTCCATTTGCTCTTTCATGGCCAGGTTCTCATCGAGCAGCGCCATGTTCAGCTGGTTGAGTGAGTCGATGGTGCCGATGTAGCCCTTCATGATGCTGCGCAAGGTCTCCGCCTCCTTCTTGAGCTTGGCGACTTCCCAGTACCCGTTCTTCACCTTGGTGAGCAGCCCATCGATGCGCTCTTGTTGCGCGGCGAGTTCCGCCACCATCATGGTGTTCTCCGTCTCGAGCGTGTCGTACGAAAAGCGCATTTTTTCCAGGTCAAGGATGAGTTGGTCCTTCTCGAGGGTGAGCCCCGCGTTGTCGTCGTTGAGCAAGCCGATGGTGGTGTTGCGCGCCGAAAGCTGATAGCCCAAATACCCGACCACAAGCACGAGCGAAGCAACGACGATGAGCCACGTTTTTTGGGACATTTCAGGCATGGTGGGAGGGCTTCTTGGGGGGTGAGGTGGGACTGGGAGGTGTCAATGGAGGTGCGAAAGTCGTGCCAAAGATGCGGCGCGAACAAGGTCCCTTGGCCCTTGATGTTCAGGAGTTCACCACCCGCAGGATGTGGGAAACTCTCGTGTTTTTCAACGTTTCAATTGAAGCAATCGTACCTTGGATTCAATGAGAAGCTTAATCAAACGCATGGCGACCTTCGTCGCCTTCGCCATCGGATTTCACCTTGGGGTTTTTGCGCAGTGCGAAGCCGGTCAATCGGAGGTCGTGGTGGAGATCCTCACCGACAACTATCCCGGTGAAATCACATGGACCCTGTCAGACGCTAACGGCGAGCTGCTTTCCGGCGGTCCGTACGGTGCCACGGGGACGTTTTACTCCGACACGGTGTGCATTGACGGCGTCGACGCGTATCCATGCCTGCAGTTTGTCATCAATGACAGCTATGGCGACGGCATCTGCTGCGGATACGGCCAAGGGGCCTACACGTTGTACCTCGATGGAGACGCGGTGGCCACTGGGGGTCAATATGGCCAACAGGACCTCGTGCAGTTCGACTGCGCGCCAGGCGCCACCTGCAACGATGCCGTGACCCTCACGGAGGCGGACTACGGGGTCATCAGCCAGGAAGGAGACAATTTTTGGTATTCCTTCACCCCTCCCGCCAATGCGATGTACCAATTCAGCTCGTGCGGCGCGGCCTGCAACACCACGCTGTACATCTACGACTACTGCAACATGGGCAACTTCGACGACACGAATGAAGGGTCCATCTACTACGACGACAACCAGGGCGGTTGTGGGGAGGAAGCGGCGCTGACGGTTTTGTTGGAAGGCGGCGTACAACATTGGATTCGCTTTGCCTCTTTGGACGCCAGCTGTGGAGGGTTTGACTGGACATTCGACTATGCGGGTCAACCCACGGGGTGCACCGATTCAGGGGCGTGCAACTACAGCCCTTCTGCCGAGGTGGACGATGGCTCGTGCGTGTACGAGGGCGACCCCTCGTGCACCGGCCCGGATTTGATTGTGCTTGCGGACGTGGTGTCCAGCAGCCTCTACACGACAACCATGAATGTCAATGAAACGGATTGTTACATCGAGGAGGGCTGTTTGAATGGATTTGGCCAGCGAGAGCTCATTCGTTTCACCACGCACATCAAAAACATAGGGGAGCTCGATTACTACATTGGCACCACGGCTCAAACCAACCAAACCGGCCAGTTTGAATGGGGAGAATGCCACAACCACTGGCACTACAAAGGGTACGCCAAGTACGACCTGTTCACGATGGATGGGGCGTTGATCCCCATTGGCTTCAAGAACGGGTTCTGTGTGATGGATTTGGAGTGCAGTGACGGGGGCTCCTACACTTACGGATGCTCCAACATGGGCATTGCGGCGGGATGCGGTGACATCTACTCCAGTGGATTGAGCTGCCAGTGGATCGACGTGACCGACGTGGAGGACGGACAGTACCGTTTGGTGGTGCGCGTGAACTGGGACTACGACCCGGATGCCTTGGGCCGCTACGAGACCAACACCGAAAACAACTGGGCGGTGGTGTGCATCGAGCTCGACCGCTCCGGCGGCGACCTCCAAACCACCATCTTGACGGATTGCCCCACGTTTACGGATTGTGCGGGAGACCCCTATGGCACGGCGCTGATCGACTGCAACGGCGAATGCGGTGGCGTGGCCATCATCGGGGATTTGAACGACGACTTGACGCAGGATTTGGCCGACGCCCAGATGTACGTGGAAGGGGTGCTCGGCAACGACCTGACGCCCGCCAACTGCAACGACATCAACGCCGACGGTGCCCTGACGGTGACGGACGCGGCCTTCATGGCGGATTGCCAGTGGTGGAACGAGGCCCACACGGACCCCGACTCGACGGGCGTGCACAGCCACTGCGCCTTCCCCGTGAACGACATCACCAATCCATTTGACACCACGCACTTCACCATTGGCGAGGTCAACTGGGACGCGCAATACCTCGATGTGCATGTGAAGAATCCGGACGCGCGGATTTTTGGCTATCAGTTGGAGTTGGACGGCCTGCAAATCAGCCAAACCGAGAGCCTGATCGACGGCGCCTACACAGGCGCGCCTTCGCACGCTCCAGGGGGATCGCAGGTGATGACCGTGAGCTACGACGGGAGCACCATCCCCAAGAACACAGTGTACGTGCCACTCGTGCGCATCCACTGGATTGGAAGTGCCAATGGCATGGTGTGCCTTTCAGGCTACACGGAGGTCGTGAACGACTACTTGCAGAAGACCTTGATTGACCTCGACAACCCTTGTCAGGAGCAAAGCGATCAAACTTGCCCTGGAGACATGGACGGCGACGGGGTGGTGACGGTGTCCGACGTGCTTGACGTGTTGAGCGAGTTTGGGTGTGTGACCAAATGCGCGATGGACATCAACGGCGACGGCTCAACCAACGTGACCGACGTGTTGTTGGTGCTCTCGGCCTTCGGCACCGCTTGCAATTGATCATGCTTGCGACATCGGCTTGACCCTCCGTCAAGCAAAAAGCCCCTCGTCTGGTTCAGGCGGGGGGCTTTTGGTTGGGTCTGGATTGGTCCTTGGTCGGTGAGGGACCTGCAGGTTTAAGCACTGTGCCTCAGGCTTTGAGCAGGCCTTTGTAGTGGTGCCAGTTGGCGTACACCAACGCGGCGTTGAAGGCGAAGATGACGCTCATGATCACGAGGTGGCTCGGCACCATGAAAATGCCCCACATGAACATGCCCAAGGCGTAGGGGAAGGCCATGAGAACCCCGAGCTGCTCGCGGCCGGGCAGCAAGAGGAGCACCGCGGCGATCAGCTTGACCGTGCAGATGAAGGGGAGCAGGAATTGGGTCTCGAGCATGGCCAGCACAAAGGCAGTGGCTTCAGGCTCAGGGTAGCCCGTGGCCATGATGGTGGGGTCAGCCACATAGACGTTGTAGAGGTGCTTGAGGCCTGACGCCAAAAGAAAGAAGGCGTACAGGTATTTCAGGACGGCGTGGAGTCGTGCGTTCATGGGGGCAATGTACTCAAGGTCGTCGGCACCGGTCGTCCCCGAATACCCCAACGAGGCCTTTTGCACTGAAGCCTCGGAACATCGTCCCAAATCGCGGGGACTCGCCGATGGCTTGAGCTCCTTCATCGTACTTTGGGAATCCAAATTGCTCACGTCATGCTTCCCAAGTTCCTCCATGCCTTTTTTGCAATTGCGTTTTTTGCGCTGTCCCCATGGTCAAGGGCACAAGACGTTTCTCTGAGCGCACCCGGGGGTCTCACGTATTGCGAGGGACAAACCCTGACCCTTGTTCCCGAGATCACAGGGTTTGACACCTTCAACTTCACCTTGCTTTTGGACGGTTTGGCCAGCGACAGCTCCGGGACGGAAATGGACTGGGTCGAAGGAAGCAACGTGGACATCGCATTGACCGTTGAGGGAACGTATGAGCTGTCCTTGACCGCGACAGATGGAGCCACGACGCCACTTTCTGCGGCATTGACGATAGTCGTGTTGCCTGTGGTGGAAGGTTCGATGTCTTTGGTGAACCAGGGTGTGGATTTTGACGAGCTCGCCCAAACCGACGGTACGGTTCTTTTCCGCGCATGCGCAGGGCCTGTTGACACGGAATTGACCTTCGATTTGTCCTTCGGCGGCCCTGTCGATTACGCTTCCGGGATGGTCGCCACCCTTGATTGGGGAGACGGCACCGCGCCGCTAGACAACCCTGCCCAAGGAGAGGTCAGCCACACCTTTGCGCCTGGATCTTACACCATGGCCTTGACGATGGTGAATCCCAACCCCGACATCGGAGGGGACTGTGTAAGCACGTCGACATACGAAGTGTTTGTGGGTGACTCCCCAAACTTTTCTTTGACGACCTCTGGAGACGAGTCATGCTTGTCTGGCTCGGACCATGAAATCACAATTCAGGGAGATGGTTCCATGGTGGATTATCAGATCTTCTATTCGGACGATTCCGAAGGAGTTTCCTTTACGTTGGCGGGAGACACAACCGTGATTCACACGTTTGAGCAATCCTCTTGTGGCGAGGTCATAGAAGGAGATGTTTTTTCCATTGAGAACGCGTTTCAAGCCACCCTGATTGCCACCAACACGTGCTCAGCCTTTGGGATTCCCACGGTGTTGGAAGTCTTGCCCATTCTTGTTTCTCAAGAGCCTCAATTGGCGATCGAGACAGACGCTGGGCTGGCAGTTTGTCCTGATGCGGTGGTTGCGGTTTCTGATGTTTCGACGCCCGGTGAATTGGTCAGCGCTGGAGGGTGTTCGGATGAGTACGCGAGGTACTGGGAATTGGACCCCGGTTTGACCTTGGTTTCTGGAGACCTTGGGTCACCCAACGGTGCCACCGGGGCCGCGTTCGATGCCACGCTATGGGATTCAGGGGATGAGAGCATTGAGGTGACGGCCTCTGCGCTGGGGACGTACGAGGTGACCCTATGGGCGGGGACACCATGTGGTGAGGAAAGCACCTCTCTGACCTTTGAAGTGCTGGACTTGGGGTCGCTTACGGTCTCTGCGACATCTCAATCGGTGTGCTCGGGTGATGCGTCTCTTCCCGTTGTCTTTACCGCAGACCCTTTGGCCTACACCGTGGCCTGGCGAGTGTTGCAAGACAACGGCTTGCCGGCTCTTCCAGGGAGCATTGAAGGCGTAGAAACCGTGGTGGGTCTTGGACTTGGGGTGGCAACGGTTCCTCCTTGGACGCCAATCAACGACGGCGACGAACCGTACACCTTTTTGGTGGAGGCCACCGTCCCTTGTCCAGCTGCGGATCCGCTGATTCATGAGATCACCGTGTACCCTGAGGCTGTCATTGAGTTGGACCCCAACGAAGACGTGCTGTGTTCGGGCGAGACGCTTGAAGTGGACATCTCGGTGAACACCGGCGAGACGTGGTTTTGGACCTCGACCTCCGACCTCGATGTTTCTGGAGCGTCCAGCGGCGCAGGGGCCAACATCATTGATGCATTGACCAATTCAGGGACGACGTCTTCCGAAGTGACCTACACCGTTGGGTTGGTGGCCCCCAACTGTCCGACTCAGGACGTGGTGGTTTCAGTGGATGTTCTGCCCGCGGTGCCGACGTTGTCTTTGGGTGACGCCGCGGCATGCAACGGGGCGTTGGTGTCCGCGGAGGTGTTGCCCAATGTCGATGGTTTGGTTTGGACTTGGGAAAATTCGAACGAGGAAACAGGCCTTGACAACGACGGGCAAGGTCAAATCCCGGGGTGGACGGCGTCCAATGACGGCGTGGACAACGCGACGGCGACCGTGACCGTGACTGGGCAGGTGGGTTCGTGTGATCCCGAGGAGGCTGGTTCGTTCGAGGTGACGGTGTTTCCCTCCCCCCAATCGGAACCGTCCATTTCTTCCAACGGCCACCTGAGCTGTCAAGACAGCACCGCATTCGTGACGTTGACCATGCTGACGGGCAACACCACCCTCGAGGGTGCGACGGGCCCCGGAGTGCTGAGCATCAATGACAACGTGATTCACGTCGATGCAGCGGGGTCGTATACGCTTGACCTGGAGAGCAGCGAAGGGTGCACCGCCACGGAGAGCGTGGAAGTGCTGCCCATCGACAACATTGCCATCACGGGTTCGTCGTATTTCAATCCGGCATGTGACGGGGAGGCATCAGGGATCATCGAAGTCCAAACCAACGAGGCCGATGACGTGACCTTCTCATGGTCTTCTTCTCCCTCGACGGAGCAAGTGGCCATGGACCTGTTCGCAGGTCCCCATCAGGTGGTGGCCACCAACTTGGCAGGGTGCACGGACACGGCTTCGTTTGTGTTGGTTGACCCCCCACCGATCCTTGTTGAATTGGTGGCCTCTTTGGCAAGTGAGTGCGGGGAGGACAATGGGTTTTTGGAAGTGCTGGCTTCGGGAGGGGTTGGAACCCTCTCCTACGATTGGGATGAAGGGAGCGACGCTTCTCGGCAGGACGGCATAGA
>CBFHRO010000002.1:0-87213 GCA_965658245.1 uncultured Flavobacteriales bacterium | reverse complement strand
ATCTCGGTAGGAAACATCTTGGATGTCGAGCGTGGAGGTTTGGATGGCATCGCCGAACCAATGGTCCAGTTGGAAGCCCACATCCAGGCCGCGCGACGTGATCAGAACGCTGTCCACTCCGCCGGCGTCTTGCCAAGTGCGGCCCCGCCATCCATGGGCGAGTCCCAAGTAAGCGCGGGCCATCCCCCCTGTGCCTACATACGATTCTTCAATGTCGCCCAACGTAGAATCGGCAAACGAGCGACTCACTCCAAATGCCTTGGAGGTCATGGGCGTCAGGCCCAGTTGGATGGCCCGGAGCGAACGCGGTTGTTTGACCACCAGCCCAAAATTGCCCGGCCCGCCGGTGAGCGCATGTGCCGGGAGTTTCCCCCCTTCGTCGAGTTGCATGCGTTGAACATGCACAGAGCCTTGGAACGTCGGGTTGAGCAGTGCTGCGGCCGCCGCCGGTTGGTCTGCATTGACCACCAAGTTGCTGGCCGACACAGACGTGATGCCCCCCATGGCAGCGAGGGTGGGGGTGAGGTTGCCTTGGGCTGTGCCCAGTCCAAACCGCGCATACGGACTGAAATCAGTTTCCTGGGCCAGTCCGATGCCTCCTACCAAAAGCGAGGACATCAACCAAACCCACGCCCGGCAGAAGCGCTTCATGGAGGGGGACTTGAGGTCAGGCATGGAGGTGTTTGAACAAAGCATGAAAACCCTTCAGGGTCAAATGAGCGTCGGCGAATTTCGGGAGGATGTCGCGGAGTTCCAAGCGCGGGACGTCTCCGCCGGTCAGAGCGACCCCCAAGTTTGGGAATTCTTGGGACAAGGACGCCCAGGTACCTTCGATTTCTGCGGAGATCCCCCCCAAGGCGCCACGAAGCAGGGCACCTTGGGTATGGGTGCCAAGGCTGGCGCTTGCGGAAAGAGGGTGGGGCAGTTGATCGGTCAGGTCGGGCTGGGGGAGACGGGCGGTTCCCTGGGCCATCGCTTGCAAACGCATTTGGACTCCCGGGGAGATGATGCCTCCCAAATGTTGGTCTCGATGGACCACGTCCATGGTGACACACGTGCCGACATCGACGATCATCCAGGTCTCATGGTGCGGGGCGTCCATCAAGCCGCCGTGAAGAACCGCCCAAGCGTTGGCCACGCGATCGAGTCCGAGGGTTTGGCGCTGGGTGACCAACGAATTCAGGGGTGTTGGGTCTCCGGGCCTCAACACAAACGCGCTGTCCAAAGCGGAAGCCCACGCGTCGAGGTCTCCACTTCCGGTGACCATCACCTTGTCCTGTGTCGCCACCTCTTGAAACCACGCCGCGACCGCGGGGGAGTCAGTGGCCATCGCAGAGCGCACGAGGAGCGGGGCCGCAGAAGGTCCCGTGTCCGCTTCGAAGCATGCCCATTTCGCGCGGGTGTTGCCCACTTCCAAGACCCAATGCTTCACGGCCAAACCAAGGTTTCCATGAGGCGACGGACGTCGGCCTCCATGCGTTCCAAAACGGGCGCGACGCTGTCTGGGTTGGGCGCGTGGTTGAAGTACAGCGAGCCCCGCATGAAATGGGACACGCTGTCCGTGACAAAAAACTGCAATGGCGCGGCCACGGGACCTTCCAGCGAATAAAGCATCCCTGATTTGCCAGACACATTCATGCCGTGTCTTCGAATGCCCGAAGCTGCCACTTCATGCCCAAACACCAACGATTGGGCGTCGCTCATCAGCGCAGGCAACCTGTCGTTGACGGGCACCTCCGTGCAGTGAAGGCGAGCATTGAACCGCGGAAAAAACACATTGTACCAACACCCCACCTCCCCGGGTCGGGCAGGTTGGCGTTCGATCTTGGCGTGGTTGGGGATGCGAAAGGTGGTGGCACACGGGCTTGTGTACGCTGTGGATGCCGTATCGGGGAGGGTGATGCGAATGTGCCCCAAGGGCTTGGGAACGCTCACCTCCTCGGGCTGAATCCACCACCCCACTGCCGCCGCCAAGGTTGCAAGGGCCAAAATCCACGCCCATGTGGGCACGTTGCCGAGTGAAAACCGTGCATCCATCATGGCTCGTTGGACGGCTCTTCTGTGGAATCCTCGCTTGGAGGAAGCATGATTTTCACGCGGTGAATGCGCCTGGCATCCCCGGCGTCCACCCGCAATGACACGCCCTCAAAATCAATGGACTCCCCTTTTCGCAGCAGGCGTCCCGACTGTTCGACCATGAATCCCCCGAGGGTGTCGCTTTCGCCTTTGGCGGCCTCCCATTTGTCCTCTTCCAATCCCAAAATCCGGTACACGTCTAGCAGGGGGGCCTTGGCCTCAAAAAGAAACGTGTGCTCGTCGAGCACCGAGTGCAAGACTTCCTCTTCGTCGAATTCGTCCGCGATTTCACCCACGATCTCCTCGAGAACGTCCTCCAGTGTGACCAAGCCGCTGGTCCCGCCATACTCGTCCACCACAATGGCCATGTGGACCTTCTTGGCTTGGAACTCGCGCAAGAGATCGTCGATTTTTTTCCCCTCCGGGATGTACATGGGGGCACGCAGCACGGAGGTCCAGTCGAGGTCGTCTTGGTGAAGTGCGGGGATCAAATCCTTGACGTGAAGAATGCCGACGATTTGGTCGGGGGAACCTTCGTGCACGGGGATTCTGCTGAACCCTGAAGCGACAATGGTGGCACGGACGTGGGGCCACGAATCGCCCTTGTCGAATGCACTGATGTCCATGCGAGGTGTCATGACCTGTTTGGCATCTTTCGACCCAAAATTGACAATTCCCTCCAAGATCCTTTGCTCATCTTCAGTGCGTTCGGCATTGTCGGTCAATTCCAAGGCCTGCTCCAAGTCCTCCACACTCACTTCGCGGGTGGGCGGCTCAAGTTTGCGATCCATCCATCGTCCCATGCGGACAAGCGGCATCCAGACAGGACGCAGCAAGCGCTGAAGGAAGCCAAGGGGGGGGGCGGTGAATTTGGCCAATTGCACCCCAAAGGAAGTCGCGTAAATCTTCGGGATGACTTCGCCGAACAGCACCAACAAAAAGGTGACGCCCACCACGTGGATGAGTGTGTTGAGCCAAGGGGGAAGGGAGTCGCTCGGAAAAAGGTCTTCCGCGACGACTGTGGCGATCAGCACAATCGAGATGTTCACCAGGTTGTTGACGACCAAAATGGTGCCCAACAGGTTCCTCGACCCTTCCGTGGTGTTGGGAACGCGCATCAGTTCGAGCACCCGCTGCGCACCGGCGGAGTCGTCCTCCTCCAGGTCGTTCAGCGATTGGGGGGACAAACTGAAAAAGGCCACCTCTGATCCAGAGACGAGGGCAGACAGCACGAGAAGGATGGCCACCACGACCAAACTCACCCAATGGTCCATCAAGGACGATGCGGTTGCCAATGGCGTCACTCGAACGGCGTCTGGTTAAAACGGCAAGTCGTCCGAAGCGCCAGCGGGTTGCGCGGCAGGCTGAGCGGCAGGCTGAGCAACAGGCTGAGCGGCTTGTTGCGTCGCCTGGGCCGCGGGAGCACTTTGGCTGTTGTCACGACCAGGAGCAGGTCCCAACAATTGCATCACGTCGGCAACCACCTCGGTGGTGTACCGGTTTTGGCCTTGTTGATCTTGCCACTGGCGGGTCTTCAACTTGCCTTCGAGGTAGCACTGTGATCCCGTCTTCAGGTACTTGCCTGCGGTTTCCGCAAGTCCACGCCAAAGCACCACGTTGTGCCATTCGGTGTTGGTGATGCGCTCCCCGGACGCCCGGTCGGTGTACGATTCAGACGTGGCGATGCGCAGGGTGCACACAGCGATTCCATTGGGGGTGTAGCGCAATTCTGGGTTCTGACCCAAGTTGCCTACGAGGATGACTTTGTTGATGCCTGCCATGCCCCGAAGGTACAGCACTCACTCCACTTCCCTGTGCGGATTTGCGCGCAACAACGCCTTCCATATTTTGGTCAGCAGCCTGGGCCTCGCTCGGGCCTCAAATTCTGTCCACGCCAAGGCCTGGCCTTCCTCTTCCCTGGCAAACGCGTCCAAAGCACCTGCGTCAGGCGCTTGCCAGTGTTTGAATGTGGCTGTGATGCGTTTGTGGGTGAGGATGTGGGTGACGGGGTCGCACAGTTCACCGACCTCGGCAAAGGTGTCGGGGGGAGGGTTTTCTGGGAAGCACCACATGGTGGCCCAAACCCCCGTCGCAGGACGCTGCATCACGGCAACGCGGTCCCCGTGGGTCACCACATGCCACGTCAAGTTCCAGGCTTGGGGCTTCTTTTTGGGGGTTTTGACAGGCAGTCGACTCCACAGCACGGGGTCACCCGCAGAGTTGCACGTGTCTGAAAGGGGGCATGTTTCGCATGCGGGGTTTCGAGGGGCGCAGACGAGCGCACCGAGTTCCATGACGGCTTGGTTGTGATCCCCTGGATGGTCGTGGTCGAGCAGCGCGTCGGCCGCTGCTTGGATGCGCGCCGCCCCGATCTTGGCGTCGACGGGTTCTTCGATGCCATCCCAGCGCGAAAGAACGCGTTGGACGTTGCCGTCCACAGCCGCCACAGGCTCGCCCAAGCCGATGGAGGCGATGGCGGCGGCGGTGTAAGGGCCGATGCCGGGGAGCGCGAGCCACCCGGCGTGGGATTCCGGAAAATCGCCCATGTCGTGAATGGCCTTGGCCGCTTTGTGCAGCAAACGAGCGCGGCGGTAGTATCCCAATCCCTCCCAAGATTTCATGACCTGCTCTTCAGAGGCAAGGGCCAGGGTGTGGACGTCCGGAAAGCGTTCTCGGAAGGCATGCCATTTCGGAATGCCGGTTTCGACGCGGGTCTGTTGCAACATGATTTCACTCAGCCATGTGCCATAAAGGGAGGGTTTCTCTCGCCACGGAAGGGGGCGGGCATGCTGCAAATACCACGCCCTCAATCCTTTTTGGGCAAGGCGCGCGCGTTTTTGGTCTGTGTTTTTTTGCAGAAAACCTCGGTCATTCATTTCGTTTTCAAAGGTATGCGCGTATTTTTGCACCCCTCAAAACGCCCTCACAGGACGTTGAATTCGAACCACTACCTACCAAGAAACCCTCTCAGACCATGACCAAGGCCGACATCGTAAGCCAAATTTCAGACCAAACAGGAATGGAGAAAGGAGACGTCCAAGTCACTGTGGAAGCGTTCATGCGCGCCGTCCGCAACAACTTGGAGAATGGAGAAAATGTGTACCTGCGTGGCTTCGGCAGCTTTGTGGTCAAAACGCGTGCAGCCAAGACGGGCCGCAACATTTTGGCCAAGAAGTCCATTCAAATCCCAGCCCACAACATTCCCTCATTCAAGCCCAGCAAGGACTTCGTGGAGAATGTGAAAGTGAACGTGAAGGTCAAGTAAGG
This sequence comes from uncultured Flavobacteriales bacterium, assembly GCA_965658245.1. Taxonomy (GTDB): domain Bacteria; phylum Bacteroidota; class Bacteroidia; order Flavobacteriales_D; family Sanyastnellaceae; genus UBA11663. The sequence goes on along the minus strand of CBFHRO010000002.1, from coordinate 81,870 downwards.
TCATGGCTGTGTCGAAATCCACATGGGTCTTGTTGGCGGGCGCTTCGGTGCTCGTTGCAGGTGTGTTGTGGATGCCGCGCACACCTGCTTCTGCCCCCAAGCCTCCCGTGACGGAGGGGGTGGCCCTTGAAGACATTGGTACCGATCCCGTGGACATCGCGGTGGCCAAAGTGAGCGGCGAGAACCCCATGGAGGGCATTCTTGCGCTGCGTGCCCTGGCCGACGAGGAGCCGCCCAACTTGGACGCAGTCATGTGGCTCGGTCGCTTTAGCGTTCAAAGTGGACAGCTCGACAAAGCGCGTGAGCGCTTTGACCAAGTCATCGACGCCCAACCCGATCGCGTGGAGGCGTACTGGGAACGCGCCATGCTCGACATGGAAGAGGGTTACCTTGAAGATGCGGTGCAAGGCTTTGACCTTTGCATCTCAGCAGACGAAATGTATGTGAATGGTCGATTTTTCAAAGCCCGATGCCTCGAGGCAATGGGCAAACCAGACCAAGCACTGACAGAATACAAATCTTACCTTCCACTCTCGCCCGACACTGCGGTGACGAAGAGCGTGGAGGGCATCATCGAACGGCTTGAATCCGACTTGTCGGGTTTGGGCAATTAAACTACACTATCATGCCAAGCGGAAAAAAGCGCAAGCGTCACAAGATGGCCACGCACAAGCGTAAGAAGCGTCTTCGTAAGAATCGTCACAAGAAGAAGTAAGGTTTGCGGCGTGAGGGTGTGTTGACACCTCTCTCGCTGTGAGACTTCATGTGATGGACGCCGAACTCGTCATCAATTCGACGCCTGCGGGCGTCGACATTGCACTTCTCGAGGACGGACAGCTCGTTGAGCTCCACCGTGATCGGGGAGACGTGCAATACGCCGTGGGCGACATTTATGTCGGCCGCGTCAGGAAAGTCATGCCCAATTTGAATGCGGGCTTCGTGGATGTGGGTCATGGGAAGGATGCGTTTCTTCACCATTCCGATCTGGGACCACAATTCAAGACGCAGCAAACGTGGGTCAAACGCGCGATGTCAGGCAAACAGCCGACATCCGACATCAGTCAATTCAAACGGGAAGCAGACATCGACCGCAAGGGCAAGATGAAGGACTACGTGTCCGCATCGCAGCTCGTGTTGGTCCAGGTCGCCAAGGAACCCATCAGCACCAAGGGCCCCCGATTGACCGCCGAGGTCAGTCTGCCGGGGCGTTATTTGGTGTTGGTGCCCTTCAGCGACAAGGTGAGTTTGTCTTCGCGCATCAAAGGGGAGAAGGAACGCACCCGCCTCAAGCGGCTCATGCAAAGCATTCAGCCTCCGGGATTTGGCATCATCGTACGGACGGTGGCCGAAAACAAGGGTTCGGCCGATTTGCACAGCGACCTCGAAGACCTCGTGTCTCGCTGGAAGAAGCTGTACGACAACTTGAAAAACGCCAAACCGGGCAAACGCGTGCTCGGAGAGGTGAACAAGGTAAGCGTCGTCATGCGCGACGTGATGACGCCCGACTGCAAAACCATCCACGTCAACAACCCCCGGGTCGCAGACGAGGTCAAGGAGTTTTTGGTCGGCAGCGGCAGCGGAGATGAAAGCATGGTGAAGGTGAGTCGAGCGAAGGACTTGTTCAACAACATGTCCATCCACAGACAAATCAAGGCTGCTTTCGGTCGCCAGGTGAATTTGCGGAGCGGCTCCTACTTGGTCCTTGAGCAAACCGAAGCCATGCACGTCATCGACGTGAACAGCGGCGGACGGAAGAAGGGGGCTTCAAGCCAAGAAGAAAACGCACTCATCACCAACCTCGACGTCGTCGAGGAAATCGCACGGCTCCTCAGGTTGCGTGACATCGGTGGCATCATTGCCATTGATTTCATCGACATGGCCAAGCGCGAGCACAACAAGCAGCTCACGGATGCCATGCGCGCCGCCATGAAGCGGGACAAGGCCAAGCACAACATCTCGACACCCAGTCGATTTGGGGTGATGGAGATGACGCGTCAGCGCGTGCGAGATGTCGCGGAAGTGGCAACGCAAGATGCTTGTCCAGCCTGCAACGGCTCGGGCAAGGTGGAGGCGAGCATCCTCATCACCGAGCGCATCGAGTCTGCCTTGAAGTACCTCGCGGAAGGGGAAAACCGAAAGCGCATGACGCTGATGGTGCACCCCATGTTGGAAGCCTACCTGACGCAGGGCTGGTGGAAGTCCATTCGTCGGGAATGGCAGAAGTCTTTGGACATCAAGCTCGACATCGAATCCAATTCCAATTTGGAGATCCTCGAGTACCACATCCACAACGCGCTGGGGGAGGAAATCACCCCCGATTGACACGGATTCATCCCAAGGGCCAAAGGGTCCTTGGGATGGATGTGTCAGGCCCCTCGCTGAGGGACGGTCAATTCTTTGGGATAGCAGAGAAAGCTCTTTTCCACGGGCCTGCTGAGCATCTGCATGTGCAGGTGGTCATTCGCCTCTGCGAAGTCGCGCACGGAGCCGTCCTTGTAGAGGACGCGGATGCCTTTGGGGACGTACGCCTTGTTGTCGATGCGGGCGTTGCTCACCAGAAAGGAGGCTTCCTCCAAGGAGAAACCCAAGGCATCCGCAGTGGCTTGCATGCGCTCGGCGACGTCGGCCTCTGTGAAAGGCTCGGGCCGAAGTTCGATGCGGAACAGGCCGCGGTCCAACAGCCGTTGACTCAGCAAGGCAAGCACGCGGTCCTCGTGGTGTCGCCACGACTTCATGGCCACAAAAATGTCGCTGTCGTCCAGCTCGCAGAAGCGTTCAAGGACCTCGGGGTCGGCCAGGAATTTGGCCCGGTCGAGGTCGTCGTGCAGGAACAAAGACAGCGCGGGTGAGGCGAACACCGTAACCCCTTGACGTGCGAGGTGCTTGGCGCGGTTGAGCACGAGCATCAACATGTGTTCGGCGCTCAAGACAGTGCGGTGCAAGTACACTTGCCAGTACATCAGGCGTCGCGCCACGATGAACTTCTCGATGGAGTAGATCGCCTTTTCTTCGATGCAGAGTTGGCCGTCCACGACGTTCAACATCTTGAGGATGCGCTCGCTTCCCACCTTGCCCTCGGTGACGCCACTGTAAAAGCTGTCCCGGGCGAGGTAGTCTAGGCGGTCCATGTCGAGTTGGCTGCTGACCAACTGGTGGAGGAACGGCTTGGGATGGTGGTCGTTGAAAATTTCAATGGCCAAATCCAAGGCGCCTCCCATCTCGTCGTTCAAGCGACCCATGATGAGGGCGCTGACGTCCTCGTGGTGGACGCCCTTCACGATGCTGTGTTCCAAGGCATGGCTGAAGGGGCCGTGTCCCACGTCGTGCAAGAGGATGGCCAAACACGCCGCCTCGGCTTCCGCGTCGGTGATGGCGACGCCTTTGTTGCGCAGGCTGTCAATGGCCTCTTGCATGAGGTGCATGCAGCCCACGGCGTGGTGAAAGCGGTTGTGAACGGCGCCGGGGTAGACCAGGTGAGAGAGTCCCAACTGGGAAATGCGGCGCAGGCGTTGCATGTACCTGTGGTCCATCAAGTCGAGGGCCCGCTCGTGGCGCAGCGTGACAAACCCGTAGACCGGGTCGTTGAGAATTTTGTGGCGGTTGACCGTGCTCATTCAAATACGAAGTCGCGCGTCTCGACGTTACTTTGCCGACAGGCGAGGTTTACGGCGAAAGACGCTGCAAGATACACGCCGAGCCGACGCCTAGAAGCGGGTGCGGCGCACGAATGCGAATAGAGATGGGACGACCACACATTCTTTGGGCTGACGACGAAATTGAACTGCTGAAGCCGCACATGTTGTTCTTGAATGAGAAAGGCTACGATGTGACGGGGGTGAACAGTGGCGTGGAGGCCTTGGACCAGGTCGAAGCGCGGCCTTTTGACGTGGTGTTTTTGGATGAGAACATGCCGGGATTGAATGGCATTGAAACGCTTCAGCGGATCAAGGACAAACATCCCGATGTGCCCGTCATCATGATCACCAAGAGTGAGGAAGAGCACATCATGGAAGAGGCCATCGGCTCGAAGATCAGCGACTACCTCATCAAGCCTGTGAACCCGCACCAAATCTTGTTGTCGGTCAAGAAAATCCTCGACAACAATCGGTTGCGGGGCGAGCAAGCGCAGTCGACCTACATGCGGGAATTCCGTGAGCTGGCCATGAAATTGGGCGGACGCATGAATGCCGAGGAATGGTCCGAGGTGTACCGCCGGCTGATGCATTGGCACACCACCTTGGGGGAGTCCGGAGACCGGAGCATGTTGGAGATTCTCGACAACCAACATGCGGAGGCCAACCACCAATTTGTGCGGTTTGTGGAGGACCATTACGAGGCTTGGATGACAGGGCTTGAACAAGGACCGACCTTGTCCCACGAGGTCCTTCCCAAATGGTTGCCTGGTGCGTTGGAAGGGGCGAAGGGCCGTCCCGTGTTTTTGGTGGTCATCGACAATTTGCGCTGGGACCAATGGCGCACCATTGCGCCCACGCTGCGCCCCAAGTGGAATGTGGTGGAGGAAACCACCTACTTCAGCATGTTGCCCACGGCCACCCAATATGCGCGCAATGCCCTGTTTGCAGGGATGACACCAGCAGACATTGCGAGATTGATGCCCAACTTGTGGATTGGGGAACACGAGCAAGGCTCCAAAAACGCCCATGAAGAGGCGTTGCAACAAGGGTTGTTCTCGCGTCTGGGCGTGACTGGCAAAACCTCGTATCACAAAATCACCAACCTGCAATCGGGCAAGCGGCTGGCGGATCGATTCCACGAGCTCAAGGGCCAATCCATCGTCACCGTGGTGTACAATTTTGTCGACATGCTTAGCCATGCACGCTCGGAAATGGAAGTCATCAAAGAGTTGGCAGACGATGAAGCGGCCTACCGCAGTTTGACCCATTCGTGGTTCCAACACAGCCCACTGAAGGAGATGATGGATGCCATGGCCGACATGGGGGGGCGCATGATTCTGACCACCGACCACGGCACGATGCGTGTGGACCATCCGGTTGAAGTCCGCGGAGACCGAGAAACCACCAACAACAACCTGCGCTACAAGGTGGGCAAAAACTTGGGGTACAATCCCAACGAGGTGATGGAAATCCGAAACCCTGAGCGCGTAGGCTTGCCCAAGCCCAACGTGTCGAGCAGCTACATTTTTGGCAAGGGCAAAGACTTTTTGGTCTACCCCAACAACGCGGCCAAATACACCAAGACGTTCCGCGACACCTTCCAACACGGGGGTGTCAGCATGGAGGAGATGATCGTGCCGTGGGTCATTTTGGACCCCAAAGGGAGTTGACATGGCGACCTTGACAGAACTTCGACGGTGGTCCATGCAGGGGCTGGAATCCTTGCCAGAAGTGGCCCGTGCCTTAGGCGAAGCCTTGCCTTTTGGTGGTGTGGTCGCCATCCACGGGGCCATGGGGGCCGGCAAAACCACTTTGGTGCGTCAGCTTCTCGCGTGCTGGCAGGTGGAAGAAGAGGGGGCGAGTCCGACGTTTGGGCTGGTGCATCACCACGCTGTTCACCGAAATGGCCAAGCTTACGAGGTGAGGCACATGGACTTGTACCGTCTCGAAAACGAAGAGGAAGCGGAGCGTTCAGGCATTGCGGAGATGTTGACCGACGGTGCGTTGAACCTGGTGGAATGGCCCGAGCGCATCCCCGGTTTGATGCCTGACGATGCATGGTTGATCGAAATGAGGGTGGAGGCTGACGACAGCCGAACGTGCATTTTGTCGCAGTTGCGGGGTTGATTCTCTTCGGCTTGGCTATTTTGGGGCCGCATGGAAACCGGACGCAAAGCCATCAAGGCCCTCGCCCGAGAGGCGGCACTCCTTCCCCAGGAAGAGTTGTTGCAGGCCAAAAAGGGTCACGCTGAGCTCACCATTGGCATCCCCGCGGAGACAAGTCTCCAAGAAAAGAGGGTGGCCTTGGTGCCTGAAGCGGTCGCACTCCTCGTCGCCCACGGCCACCAGGTGCTTGTCGAAACCCAAGCGGGTGCCGAAGCCCAATTCTCAGACAACGATTACAGCGAGTCAGGTGCACGCATTGTGTACGACCGTCGCCAAGTGTTCCAAGCGAACATCGTGTTGAAGGTGGAGCCCCCCTCGTTGGAGGAGGTCGAGTTGATGGGCATGCGTCAAACCCTCATCAGCGCACTCCAGCTGAGTGTTCAAAACGAGGGCTTGCTGAAGGCGCTGAGTGCCAAAAAAGCCACGGCCATCGCCTGGGACTTTGTTCAAAACGAAAATGGCATTCAGCCGCTCGTACGAGCCATGGGAGAGATCGCCGGAAACACGGCCATTTTGTTGGCTGGAGAGTTGATGGCGAGTGACCGTGGACAGGGGACGATGCTCGGAGGTGTGAGCGGCGTGCGACCCAGCGAGGTGGTCATCCTCGGTGCAGGAACGGTCGGTGAATACGCCACCCGCTCCGCCCTTGGGTTGGGCGCCAGCGTCAAGGTGTTCGACAACTCCGTGCACCGACTGATTCGACTCCAAAATGCGGTCGGTCAGCGGCTCTGGACATCCACCCTGCAGCCTTCGGTGTTGGAAGAGGCCCTGCGGACCGCAGACGTGGCCATAGGGGCGGTTCGCGGCTCGGGATCACGTGCCCCGATGTTGGTGAGCGAGCCCATGATTGCCGGCATGCGCGAGCGGTCCATTGTCGTCGACGTGAGCATCGACCGCGGCGGGGTGTTCGAAACGTCGCGATTGACGAGCCACGAGCGGCCGACCTTCATCGAGTGTGGGGTCATTCACTACTGCGTTCCCAACATCCCTTCTCGCGTGGCCCGCACGGCGAGCAAGGCCCTGAGCAACATCTTCGCCCCCATGCTCCTCGGCATCGCAGGAGAAGGTGGCGTCGTTCCTGCCATCAAGGACCACAACCTCATTGCCACGGGCGTGTACATGTTCAATGGCACCCTGACCAACGAGGAAATTGCAGCGGAGCGCAGCTTGCCCTGGAAGCCGCTCGACCTGTTGGCGGCCACGCTTTGACGTTGCGCTGTTGCGTCAGACGCTGAGGCCCTCTTTCGAAGGTTTGCCAGTCAGTGTGGCCTTGATTTCGTGCAATTTCATCAAGGCCTCGACGGGAGTAAGGTGATCGATGTCGACTTCCATGATTCGGTCTCGAATGGCCTCGAGCGAGGGGTCGTCGAGCTGGAAGAAACTCATCTGGATGCCTTCTTCAGGCGCTTGGACCTTGGCCAAGTTTGGAGAGGCCACAGCCTCTTCCCCACGGGCGGCTTCGAGTGCGGACAGCACCTCTTTGGCTCGGCGAACCAAGGACCGAGGCATGCCTGCCAACTGCGCCACATGAATCCCAAAACTGTGATTTGATCCGCCCGGAGCAAGCTTCCGAAGGAACACGATTTTTCCGTCCAGTTCTTTGACGCTGACGTTCACATTGACCACACGGGAAAACCGTTGGCTCATGTCGTTGAGCTCGTGGTAGTGGGTGGCAAACAACGTCAACGGCCGCAAGCCCTGCGATTCGTGAAGATGTTCGGCAATGGCCCACGCAATGCTCACCCCATCGTAGGTGCTTGTGCCTCGGCCAATCTCGTCGAGCAAGACCAAACTCCGGGAAGTCAGGTTGTTCAGAATCGCTGCAGTCTCGTTCATCTCGACCATGAAGGTCGATTCTCCACTGCTGATGTTGTCCGAGGCCCCCACACGTGTGAAAATGCGGTCAAGGATGCCGAGGTCCGCGGCTTTGGCGGGCACAAACGACCCGGCTTGCGCCATCAGTGAGATCAAGGCGGTTTGGCGCAAGAGGGCGCTCTTTCCCGACATGTTGGGGCCAGTGACCATCAAGATTTGGCGTCCCTCAGGATCCAATTGGACGTCGTTGGCCACGTAAGTCTCTCCCAACGGAAGTTGCCGTTCAATCACGGGGTGCCTCCCTTCCAAAATGTGCAGTCCTTGCGCGAGGGTCATTCGCGGTCGGGTGTAGCCCAAGTCGGTGGCGGTTTCGGCATGGCTGGCCAACATGTCCAGCAACCCCAGCGCCCGCGCGTTGGCCATGAGCGGTCCAACCTCGGTGACGCATGTGGCGACCAAGGACGCAAACGCGGCATGCTCGAGGGACTCGGCTTGTTCCTTGGCAGAGAGAATTTGGGCTTCGAGCTCCTTCAATTCCTCCGTGATGTACCGCTCCGCTTGGGTGAGTGTTTGCTTGCGAATCCACGCCTCAGGTACCTTGTCTTTGTGCGCATTTCGCACCTCGAGGTAATACCCAAACACGTTGTTGAATGCAATTTTCAAACCGCTGATGCCCGTGGCTTCGGCTTCACGGTCGCGGATGGCATCGAGTGCTTCTTGGCTGTGGAAGGCGAGCCTCCTCACTTCATCCAATGTGTCATTGACACCTGCAGCGATGACCTCACCTTTGCCAATGGCCGCCGCAGGTTCTTCGACCAATTCCGCGTCAAGTCGTGCCAGCAGCGCGGTGCATGGGGACAGTTGTTCGAGGTAAGGCAGAAGTGCTTCTTCTCCCGCCGTGGCGTCCGCGACCTGCTGAACGGCGTGAAGTCCTCGGCGGACATGACCCATTTCGCGGGGATTGATGCGCCCTGAACTGGCCTTGGAGGTCAGCCTTTCCAAGTCCCCCACGCGGTCGAGAATTTGCCTGAGATCGTGCCGCAAGCTCACTTCTTCGGACAGCCTTCCAACCGCTTCGTGGCGCGCTTCAATGGCGTCCAAATCGGTCAAAGGCGTCACCAAGGCCCGTCTCAATGCCCTGCCGCCCATGGGCGTGCAGGTGCGGTCGAGGACGTCCACAAGGGTGGTCCCATCGGGGTGGTTGGGATGCAAAATTTCCAGGTTGCGCACCGTGAAGCGATCCAACCACATCCCGTCTTCGGGACGGAGGCGGCGGATGCTTTGCAGGTGTTCCAACTGCCGGTGGTGGGTCGCGTCGAGGTAGTGCAAAACCACGCCCACAGCAACGGTGGCAAAGGGCGCATCCTCCAAGCCAAACCCCTTCAGCGTTCCCGTTTGGAATTGCCCTTTGATCAGGTCATGGGCATGTGCTTCTGTGAACACCCAGTCGTCCAAGGTGGTTCGGGGAACGTCGTCCCCAAAGAGCGCTCGGACGTCGCGTTCGCACTGTCGATTGACCAGCCATTCTTTGGGTTCCAAGCTGCGCAGAATGCGGTCAATCCACCTCGGGTCGCCCTCCGCGGCTTGAAATTCGCCCGTGCTCAAATCCAACAAGGCGAGTCCCACAGATTGGGTTGTCCAATGAAGGGCGGCCACGTAGTGGTTGGCCTTGCTCTCCAAGACATGGTCGTGCATGACCAAGCCAGGGGTGACCAATTCTGTGACGCCGCGTTTGACAAGCCCTTTGGCTTGTTTGGGGTCTTCCAATTGATCACACACGGCCACTTTCAGCCCCGATTTGACGAGTTTGGGCAAGTACGTGTCGAGGCTGTGGTGGGGGAATCCGGCCAGCTCAATCTCAGAGGCGCTTCCATTTCCGCGCTTGGTGAGCACAATGTTCAGCACTTTGGCCGCGGCCACAGCGTCTGCACCAAACGTCTCGTAAAAATCACCCACCCGAAAAAGCAGCACGGTGTCCGGATGCTTGGCTTTGATCCGGTTGTACTGCTTCATCAATGGGGTTTCCTTGCCGGCCACGTCGATTTGAAGTTTGGGGTTTGCTCCCAAGGGAGAAACTCGAAAATAGCGTGGCCATTGGCAAGGCCCGGAAATTCAAGGTTTCCGTTATTCACAAGGGGTCCACATGGACCGGGAAAGACGTTGGGGGAATCGTCAGAAGTCGCTCGGCGGGCCGGTCACAACTGGGAGGCCCTGCGCCTGCCAACCGGAAATGCCATCTTCCAAATTGTAGACTTCGCGATGTCCTGCCTCTACGAGTTCCTTGGCAGTCAGGCCACTCCTTCCTCCCCCAGCGCAGTAGACGAGCACGGGGCGGTCACGTGGAATGGCATCCATGGCGGATTGAAAGGCAGATTCGTCGCCCCAATAATCCGCATGGGCGGCACCCTCGAGGTGCCCCTCATTCCATTCTTCAGGGGTGCGTACATCCAGAAGCAGCGCATTTTTGCGCTCCGCCATCAATCGGGCAAATTCGGCATTGTCGACGTCCCTGAGGATGGGGGCTGAGGACTCGGTCTCTGCGGATGTGTGCTGGGTGGTCGTTTGTGCTTCGCCGCATCCCATGGCAGAGGCAAGAAAGACCGTGGCAGCGAGGGTGTTCAGGAAAGGAGAGAGGCGCATGGGTCAGGGGTTAATTGGGTGCATCATCTTGGGGCTCGAACGACTCGTGCTGGGCGCTGATTTGGGCCTTGGCGTAGGATGCGGTGACCTTCAATGTGGAAGTGTCGCTTCCAGGCATATCGAACATGGCATTCCGCAAAATCACTTCGCAAATGCCGCGAAGGCCCCGCGCGCCGAGCTTTCGTTCGACGGCGTGATCCACCACCAAATCCAGGGCCTCAGACTCAAAGGTCAATTCAATCCCATCCATGGCGAAGAGTTTGGTGTATTGACGAATCAAGGCGTTTTTGGGTTCCGTCAAGATGCGACGCAGGGCATTTCGCTTGAGGGGGCGCAACGCGGTCAACACAGGAAAACGTCCAATGAGTTCGGGGATCAACCCAAAGGCCCTGAGGTCAGAGGGATCGACGTAGGCAAGCGCCTCATTGTCGTCCACGATTTGTCCCGCAGAGGCGTAGCCGATGGTGCTTTTCCTCAAGCGCCGAGCCACAATCTTCTCCATCCCGGCGAACGCGCCGCCGCAAATGAACAAGATGTTTCCCGTATTGACAGTGATGAGTTTTTGTTCAGGATGTTTGCGCCCGCCCTGGGGAGGCACCTGAACGTCCGTTCCTTCGAGCAGCTTGAGCAGCGCTTGCTGCACACCTTCGCCGCTGACGTCGCGTGTGATGGAGGGGTTGTCGCTCTTTCGGGCAATTTTGTCGATCTCGTCGATGAACACAATGCCGCGTTCGGCGGCTTGAACGTCATAGTCGGCGGCCTGCAGCAGGCGCGAGAGCACGCTTTCGACATCTTCACCCACGTATCCTGCCTCGGTGAGCACCGTGGCGTCGGCGATGCAGAAAGGAACGTCGAGCATGCGGGCGATGGTCTTGGCAAGCAGCGTTTTCCCCGTGCCTGTTTCGCCGACGAGGATCACGTTGCTCTTGTCCAATTCCACGTCCGAGGTGTCCTCTGACCCCGTGTGGTTCAGTCGTTTGTAGTGGTTGTACACCGCCACGCTGAGCGTGCGCTTGGCCGCTTCTTGGCCGATCACAAAATCGTCGAGATGCGTTTTGATTTCCACGGGCCGACGGAGCGTGAAGTCAAGGGCAGAGGAGGTTCCATTTTTGGTGGTGACTTCCTCTTGCACAATGGCTTCCGCCTGTTCGACGCAGCGGTCACAGATGTGGCCGGTGGCGCCGGCAATGAGAATCTCTACTTCGTCTTTGCGGCGGCCGCAAAACGAGCATTGTACGTCTTTGTCGGACATGGGCGTTCGTTCAGTTGAGAGCCCTCGAAATTACGTTGAATCAGCTTGGGCGGACCAAGACTTCATCAATCATCCCGTAGGCCTTGGCTTCTTCTGCGATCATCCAGTAATCGCGGTCGCTGTCTTCCCACACCTTGTCGTAGGTCTGGCCGCTGTGCGTGGCGATGATGTCGTAGAGCTCTTTCTTGAGCTTTTGGATCTCGCGGGCGGTGATTTCAATGTCAGAAGCCTGACCTCGCGCACCACCAAGGGGTTGGTGAATCATCACACGGCTGTGTTTCAATCCTGTCCGCTTGCCTGCAGCGCCGCCGCAGAGCAGTACCGCGCCCATGGAGGCCGCCATGCCCGTGCAGATGGTCGCCACATCGGGGCGGATGTACTGCATGGTGTCGTAAATCCCGAGACCGGCATAGACACTTCCTCCGGGCGAGTTGATGTAAATCTGAATGTCCTTGCCGGGATCGGTGGATTCCAAAAACAGAAGCTGCGCCTGAATGATGTTGGCGATGTGGTCGTCGACCCCTGTGCCGAGGAAGATGATGCGGTCGGCCATCAAGCGAGAAAAGACATCCACTTCACGGAAGGGCATAGGACGCTCTTCAATGACGGTTCGGGTCATGTTCTCAGGACCGGCAACGGGGCCTTGCGTGGCTGAGATGTAGTCCTCGACGGTATGGCTGCTCATGCCGTGGTGACGCACGGCATACTTCAGGAATTCTTTGCGGTTGTTCATGGTGTGATTCTTAAGGCCAAATTACTGCCCACACACCTCACCCCCGGCCCCTTTGACCCGGGTTGTTCACAACCGTTGGGGTAGAATCAACGAACCTCCGCAGCGAGTTTGCCGAACTCGTCGAAGCTCACTTGCTTCTCGGAAATCGTCACGCGCGTCTTCAAGTCATCAACCACCTTCCGCTCCACGAGGACGTCGGCAATGCGACGGCGTTCCTTCTCGTCATTCAGCACGTTTTTCGCCACGTTGGTGAGGGTTTCCTCGTCCATGGGCATGCCGTACTGGGCGTACTGGGCGCCAACCATGCGTTTGGCCTCGGCTTCGAGCTCATCTGCACTCACCTTCAAGTCGATGGCCTCCGCCACGGTTTGCTGCAGGATCTGCCAACGCAACGACTCGGCGTAGCCTGGGTACTCCTCCTCGACCTGCTCGGGCGTGAGCGGATTCTCGTTGGTCAACATGATCCAACGCTTGAGGAACGTGTCGGGGAGATCCATCTTGATGTGGTCCATGAGGTCCACCACAAATCGGCGGCGGAACACCCACTCGGCGTCGCGGTCGAAGTGCCCGTCGAGGTCTTGCGACACGCGCTCACGGAAGGCCTTCTCGTCAGTCACGACACCTTCTCCGTACACCTTGTCGAACAGCGCTTGATTCACGTCGTGCGGTTCGAGGCGCTTCACCTCCTTCACGGTGAAGTTGAAGTCGCCCTTCAACTCGTGCACTTGTTCGTGCGAGATGCCCAACATGCGGCCCAAATCGTCGTGCCCGCGGCTCACTTTGAGCGGATCGACCGTGACTTCCGAGCCGGGCTGGAGGCCTACGAGGGCTTTCTTGGTCTTCTTGTCTTCCACAAACTCCACGCTGATGGTGCTGTCGCTGGTGATCCCCCCTTCAAGCACGGCGCCGTCGGCGTCGAGTTGGGTGAACGTCCCCACCAACATGTCGTTGTCGGCGCTCTTGTCGGGGTCGCTCATTTTGCCGTGGCGACGCTGCAGGTCTGTGACCTGGTTGTCGATCGCTTTCTTGTCGACCTTGATTTTGTGGCGTGTGAATTTGGCCTTTTTGCCAAAATCCAGGCTCAACGCAGGCGCCAACCCCAATTCGTAGTGAAAAGTGAACGTGTCAGGGTTGTTCCAATCTCCCGCATCTTCCTTGTCCTCGCTGGGAATGGGATTGCCCAACACATTCAACTTGTGCTCTTGAATGTGCTGCTGCAACTGCTCGCTCAACAATTGGTTCAATTCCTCAGCCAACACAGATTGACCGTATTGACGCTTGATGAGCTGCATGGGAACCTTGCCCTTCCGGAAACCCGGCATTTGGGCGTTTTGTTGATGGCGTTTCAGGCTGCGGTCCACACGCGGTGTGTAGTCCTCTGGGGTCATGGTGACGGCCAACTCAATTCGGAGGTCGTCGAGGGAAGTCTGGGAGACGTTCATGGGCAGGGTTTCTGGTTGCCGATTGGTTTCCTCGAAGATGTGCGGGTGGAGGGACTCGAACCCCCACGCCGAAGCACCAGATCCTAAGTCTGGCGTGTCTACCAATTTCACCACACCCGCGCCCTTCGAGGGCCGCAAAGGTACGCGGTTTTTCTCGCCTGTCAACCCTCTGTCTCCGTGGGTGAATCGCCCATGAAATGCCTTCCTTTCACGAGGCATGTTGCGCTGCAATGGGAACGTTGAAAGTCCACATGTTTGCCTTGTTGAGCACGTGGCTGTGCGGTGCTGCTGCAAGCGACCTCACAGCCCAAACCCTCGTCCCCGACTCCCTTTGGAGGGCCCCCAAGCGTGGGATTCTGTCCGGGTTGGCCATTCGGGCGGGACAGCCTGCGTTTGGAGTGCCTTGGCACGCGTTGACCTTGTCATCTTGGGGCACAAGAGGGACATTGGAATGGTCCATTGGTGGGGGTACAGAGGGAAGCGAGGTTTGGCGGGAGACCCAGGCATGGCTCGGGGCCGGCAAGACGTGGAATCCGCAGCTTCGCACGGCGCTCGTCGTGAATGTGGGCATGGCCTCTTGGCCGGAGGTTCAACGACGGGTGCCCTTCCTCGACATGCGTGCAGAGGCCAATCACCGAGAGGATTGGGGAGAAGTTCGGATGGAGGTGCACGCCACGTTGGGTCGCGGCCAGCATTTTGGTGGGGTCGCGGAAGAGGGGGTGGTACGTACGGCGCGGGGCGCGTACGGTTGGACCGCGTGGTGGACGCCCAATTTGCCTCTCGAGTCGGCAGGTCTGCCTGCCTTGGGATGGTCCCACGGCGGGGTGTGGCGGATTGCCTGGGGCTTGGATGCGTCTTGGTGGGATGAAATGCGCCCATGGAGGCCGGTCCATTCGCGCATTTTTTTGAAGTGGTCCTGGCCCGAGGGGCGGTTCGAACTGAGCTGGATGGGTTCGGTGGCCCCAAAAACGCGGCGTGCGGGAGCGAGCACGCGCCAAAGCGAGTCAATCCGTCCTCCACACCAAGGGTCGTTGGGCGTGTTGTTTGGAGGAGGCAGAGCGGCGCGAGGCGGGTCGTGGTGGTGGATGTGGGACCGAACAGAAGCCGAGAACCCATGACCTTTTCACAAGGCCGTGCATGGGGTCCTTTCAGAAAGGCATGCGTGTTTTGGTGGATGTGGTGCAGCGTCCATGCCCTCGGTCAAGAGGAAATCACCACGCTGTCTGAGTGGGAGGTGTGGCGTTTTTTGTCGCATTCGATTGAAGAGGGGCGCCTGACTCAAACAGGAGCGGAGGCCGTGCTGAGACACCTTCAAGATCGCGGTTGGCCCGTCAGTTCGGAGGTGGCGTGGCGCATTGAAGGCTTGTCCATGCAAGAGTCTACGTGGTTGGCTGGAACAGAGGCGTGGCGTGGGTGGGTGTTGAGGCACGAGGCTTGGACGCCTTCGAAGCGGGCATCCATGGCTGTCAGTTGGACTTCGGCGTGGAAGCTTGGGGAGGAAGCAAACGCCTTGTCGCATGACATGCGCTTGAGGCGAGGTGGATGGAGAGGGCGCATGCTTGTCGCCGATTCGTTGAGGTTGAGTGGCTCGTGGGCAGGGATCGCCGGAGGATGGTCGTGGGCACTCGGGAGTCACCAGGTGGGGTGGGGTCACGGGCTGACCATTCCCCGCACGGACGCCTTTGGGCTGGCCTTGTTTTTGGGCGGCTCAGAGGTCAAGTTGCCTCTTTCTCCACGGGGATTGAACCACGCCGAATTCGCAGGCGGATTGAAGGGGGTGGCTGTGGAGCATCGAGGGACGCATTGGACCCATGGCGTGACAGCAGGAAGGCATCACCTCGGGCTGTCGTCTCGATGCGGCCGCACCCAAACATGGGGGCTGTCGTGTTTTGCGGAGGAAGATGACCTCCGGGCAGGGTTGGATGGGTCCGGAAAAAGGCGGAATGTGGACTGGCAGTTGGCCGGGGCGTGGTCTTCAAACGAAGGGCTGTTGGTTCGTGTGAACAGCCGATGGGCCCAATCCAAGTCGTGGGTGGTCCAATGCGCCTACGAAGCAGTTGGCACCCCTTGGCAAAGTGACTCATGGCAAAGTCAATGGCGGCTGTTTTCGACCTGGCAGCATCTTGAAAGCGGTGGGTTGGTGCAAGCCCGAATTCGTTTTCGGGGCGAGCGGGAATGGGATTGTCGGTTTCAAGGTCACCCCTCCAAGCGCCACCCTTGGCGATGGTCCATCCGAGGTTCACCCGAGGAGTGGATGGGAGGCTTGCATGTGCGGCATCAGGCACTCAAAGCTTCGTGGTGGGTGGGTCGTGACCGTTCTGGAAAGCACGCATTCGCCCGTCATGTCGAAGGCGCATGGGGGGAGTCGCAAGGCAGGCAGTGGGGTTTGTTTGCGCTGGACGGAACGGGAAGCTGGGAAGGGGCATACGTCATGGTCCGTGCGTTGGATGGAAGGGTGTGGTCGCGCACCCCTAACGAGGGGTGGCGCCTGGGCCTTTGGGTTACTTCACACGTCTCAAAGAAAGGCTCATGGACGGCGCAATGCACTTGGTCACGTTCTCAACAAGAGACCTTTCGTTGCGCCGTTCGTTGGCGGTGGGAACCGTGACCGACTGAAGTATCTTGCAGCATGGCCAACACGAGCGACATCAAAAACGGCATGGTTTTGAACCACAACAACGGATTGTGGCAAATCGTCGAATTCCTCCACGTCAAACCCGGAAAAGGGGCGGCTTTCGTCCGCACCAAACTCAAAAACATTGAGACGGGCAAGGTCGTGGACAACACCTTCAATGCCGGACACAAAATCGATCCCGTGCGCATCGAGACGCGCGAGCATACGTTCCTCTACAACGACGACGAGGGGTACCATTTCATGAACACGGAGAGCTACGAGCAAATCCGTCTAGAAAAGCACCTCATCAGTGCGCCTCAATTCCTGAAAGACGGCCTGAGCTGTCTGATTGTATTCCACGCAGAGGAGGAGCGACCCATCAGCTGCGATTTGCCGAGCCATGTGGAATTGGAAATCACCTACACCGAGCCAGGCGTGAAGGGAGACACTGCGACCAACTCGCTCAAGCCCGCGACCGTAGACACGGGCGCAGAGGTGCGGGTGCCGCTGTTCATCAACACGGGAGATTGGATCAAGGTCGACACGCGGACAGGTGATTACACGGAGCGAGTCAAAAAGTAACCCGGTCGCCCAGACCAAGGCCATGACCAACCCCAAGGAACGTCGCCTCAAGGAGAAGCTCGAGTTGCGAGACTTCAAGCTCGATGCGCTCCTGAAGGTCACGCAGGCCATTCAGGCTCAGCCCTCGGAAGAGGACTTGATGGCGCGGTACGTCGATGCACTCAAGGTCAATTTGGGCATCGACAGGCTCGTGCTGTACGCCGCCGATTTGGACGGCGACAAGTGGCAACTCCTGGTGGCTGCGGGCACAGAAGGACCGTGGCCCCAATCGCAGCCCGCGTCGTTCTTCGAGGGACTTGACCTTGAAACGATTGGACTGGCTGGTGCCTTGGGGGGAGACGAGCATCCTTCCGATGTGGTGGTGCCCATCCATCAAAACGACGCGGCCATCGCCTTGGTCCTTGCCGGAGACACCACAGACGACGACCGGGGGGTGAGCCCTGTGGTCAAGCACTTGAATTTCCTGGTGACCTTGACCAACATCTTGGTGGTGGCCAGAAGAAACACCCAGATGGTGGCCCGCAGTTTGAAACAAGAGGCATTGCGCCGTGAATTGCAGCTCGCTGGCGAGATGCAAGCCATGTTGCTGCCCCAAACGTGGGATCACCTCGATTTGGACGTGGCGGGATACTACAAGCCCCACACCCAAGTGGGCGGCGACTACTATGACGCCTTCACCACGGATTCGGGCAAAGTGGTCGCTTGCATGGCGGATGTCAGTGGAAAGGGCATGAGCGCGGCATTGTTGATGAGCAACTTCCAAGCCCATGTGCGGGCCTTGTTTCAGGCCGAGCACGCGTCACTGTCTGCCACGCTTCACACGCTGAATGACCGGGTGATGCAAATCGCCCAAGGGGAGAAGTACATCACGTTTTTTGCCGCAGTTTTTGACCCCATCAACCGGACCTTGGAATACGTGAATTGCGGCCACAACCCTCCGTTGTTTGTGGACCCCAGCGGCCGCGACACATTGCTGGAAGACGGGTGCGTTGGTCTGGGCATGTTTCGGGACATTCCTTCCATGAACGTCGGGAAGATGGCTGTGCCCGTGGGCAGTGTGCTCTGCTGCTACACCGATGGTTTGGTGGAGCAGGAAAATGACCTTGAAGTTCCTTTTGGAACCGACCGCTTGTTGGGGTTGCTCTCCCATCACCAAGGCCAAACCTTGGAGGCCGTCCATCGCACGATTGTGGCCGCACTCGATGCCTTCCGAGGCGACGAACCTCCGCTGGACGACACGGCGATGCTCAGCTGTCGCTTTTCGTAAGTCCTTTCGACCCCTCTTCGTTGCAGAGGTCAAGCACGACAAGCAAGGCCAAGAAGCCCCAAAACGGCGCGCTCGCTTTGTCGGTGTCGAGGTAGTTGTTCAAGACGCCGTGGACGAAGTACGTGATGAGCCCCAAGAACAGCCCCATGGCCAACATGCGGTCGTCCGGGTCTGCGAGGGTTCGCTGCAATTTGAACCCGAGGTGGCACGTGACAAGCAGCAAGGTCAACACAAACAGTCCGCCCAAGAGCCCTTGTTCCGCCAACGGCCCGAGGTACTCACTGTGGGCGTTCCCGACATCGCCATTGTTGGTGCTGATGAGGGTGCGCAAGTTGGCTTGCTGGAAGGGGGCATATTCAAATTGGTACGTCCCGGGGCCCCACCCAAACACAGGACGTTCCTGAAACATGGCCAAAGCGCATGACCAACGGTTGAGTCGCTCCAAATTGGAGTCGTCGCTCGACACGTTGGAAATGCTTTCGACATGCTGGGCCAAATCGTCCGAGGAGTCTTGTTTGTTTCGTTCGAGCTGAATGACCAAGGCATCCCAACTCAAAAACAACCCTACAAGAACGGCCAACCCAGCGGCCACAAGGGTTTTCAGGCGAACCCCGAGCATCATGAGCACCCAGAGGGCTGCAGCGGCGGCCAAGCTTACCCACGCGGCACGCGTGAAGGAAAGCACCGTTCCCAAGGCAAGCCATCCTGCGCCAAGAGACCACAACACCTTGGACAGGGTGCTCTGGCGGGTGTGGAATGCCATGGCAACAACCGGTGGAAGCAACAGGGCGAGGACGGCACCGTACGAGGTGTGGTCCTTGAAGAATGGCTTCATGACCCAGTGACCTGCTCCCTTGCTGAAATCGTAGCCCGCGTGGCGGACCAAGGTGTAGCCAATGACCACAGAAAGGGGGATGAGCAACAGCGCAAGGAACCGGCGCCGCGCCCGGGGATCGTGACGAAACCACTCGGCAAGCAACACATAGAAAGACACAATGAACCAGGCCCGCGAGACCCAGGCTTTGAGGGAAACAACCACATCGCTGCTGGGCAGCACAGTCAGGCCCATCCACAGGAATCCCGCGGCAATGACGAAGGTGACGGGATGGGTGACGAAGTCGCGGTTGGGGGTTTGGCCCGAGAACCATTTCGCCACGAACAGCACAAGCATTGCAAACAGCATGGGTTCGGTGGGCATGTACCACCCGATGGAGGTCAGTCCAAATTCACTGAGGTTGACCGAGAGTGGGACCAAGAACAAGACTGTGGAGAGGTACAGGTCCGTGCGCGCAAATCCCCACCACGCGATGAGGGCGGCCACGGGCAGGGCCAACACGTAAGGCGCGTCCAGTGCCCAACCCGCCAAGGCGAGAAGGGTCATGGCAAGGCCAGCCAGCCATCCAGCGCGCGCGGTGGTCATGGTTCGTTCAGGAGGCGTTCTGGGCGCGTTGCAACGTGTCCCAGGCGAGCATGGCCAAGAAGGCGGCGCCCACGGCCACCACAGACGTCATCACCACGATCAGCCAGCGAACGGGCTTGGCTTTCTTGTCTGCTGCACTGGCGTAGTCCACAATGAAGGAAGATGACAGTTGCGTTTCGGCGTCCACGCGCATCAATTCCACGCGCTTTTTGAGCAGGGATTGTTGGTCGTAGGCCGCTTCGAGGTACGCCGACAAGTTGTTGTAGCCGTTGGCCAACGTGCCAAGGCGCTCGAGGTCTTTCTTCAGGGTGTTGGCGGCGGCGGAGCGACCGGAAGCCACGGCCATGCCGTATTGGGCCGTCAATCCTTCCACTTGCGTTTCGAAATCGTAAATGCCCAAGGCGTGCAACGTGGCCAAGCTGTCTTCGGCTTGCGCGATTTGCTCGGAGGTTTGGGCAAGTGCGCCGATGGCCAATTTGTACGCTTCATTGGCCCGCTCGTTGCGCATGCTGTTGGCGACGCTGTCGACCAGGAAGGCCATGTCGTTGGCCATGTCGCGGGCGAGTTCCGGGTCGGTGTCCAGGACCTGCACACGGATGGACCCAAACCGCGTCAAGTTCGCACTCACGTTGCTGCCGTAAGTCAAGGCCATGTCGGCCTTGGCTCCGGGTTCAGAAGGGTCGATGTTGTAGTGGGTGTACAAGTCGTACTTCTCGATGATCCGGTTGCGGATGCGGTGCGAATTCAAGATTTGGAGCAAGCGCTCGGCGTCTTCCGTCTCGCCGTACGCGAGGAGGTCGTTCTTTTTGGTCTCTTCAAAGAACTGTTCCCCCAAACTGTGTTGCGACGTGGCAAACATGACCACCGTGCTCTCGTAGTACTCGTCGAGCATGAGGGACACGCCAGAGGCGGCCACCGCGGCCAAGAGCCCAACGGCAATGAGCGTTTTGAGGTTGCGGTAGATGAACACCAAGAGGTGTGTAGACTCCATGGGATTGTTTGAAGACATGGGGCTTGCGTTGAATCGTGGTTCGCCGCGAAGGTAATGGGCCGCGGCGGTACCTTTGAGGTCATGGCGCGCATTGCCTTGAACGGACGATTGTTGGTGCCGGGGAAGCTTGAGGGCATCGGCAGGTTCACCTTGAACACATTGACGCAACTCGTGGCGCTTCGTCCCGACGATGCGTTTTTGCTCGTGGTGGACAGGCCTGACGATGAAATGTTTCGTTTGGGCCCCAACGTGGAAGTGGTGAGGATTCGGATCCCCGCGCGCCGGCCGTGGTTGATGAGGTGGTGGTTTGGCCGGCCGCTCAGTCGGGTGCTACGGAAGTGGAACGCCGACGCGTTTGTGTCGCTGGAAGGCCCGATCGCCACAGACATGCCCGCCGATTTCCCCCAATTGACGGTCATTCACGACTTGAATTTTGAGCACCGTCCGGAGGGACTGCCCAAAGTTTGGCGAGATTACTACCAAACCGAATTCCCGCGCTTCGCCAAATGCGCGCAAGTCCTCGGGACGGTCTCGGAGTACAGCCGACAGGATTTGGCGACAACCTACGGATTGGACGATGGTGCCATCGAAGTGTTTTCAAATGCCGCGGACAACGCCTTCCAGCCTGCGAGTCCAGAATCGCGCGAGGGGACGAGAAGGGCGCTTTCGGAGGGCCGTCCCTACTTCATTTTCGTGGGTTCCTTGCATCCTCGGAAGAATGTGGAAGGGTTGATGTCGGCCTATGAATCGTACCGTGCGCTTGGGGGGACCTGGGACCTCGTGGTGGTTGGTGTGGCGATGTGGAGTGACGACTTGCCGGCGCTTTCCGCAGAGTTGCGCACCCACGTGCATTTCGCCGGGCGCTTGAACAACGCGGATTTGGTGCGTGCCGTCGCGGGTGCAGAAGGTCTGGTGTTTGTGCCGTGGTTTGAAGGGTTCGGCATTCCGGTGGTGGAAGCCATGGCTTGTGGGGTTCCCGTCATCAGTTCCAACGTGACGTCCCTGCCAGAAGTCTGCGGCGATGCTGCGTTTGCGCTCGTCGATCCCGCACAGCCAGGTGCCATCGCCCATGAAATGCATCGACTCGAATTGGATTCGGACGCCGCCGAAATGGCGATTCAGAGAGGTCTCGCTCGAGCTGGCGACTTTTCATGGGAGGCTACGGGGGCCAAGCTCGACAAGGCATTGAACACCCTGTTGACATGAGCAAAACGTTGCTTTCCCAAGTGGTGAAGGGCCGCATCGAGGCCGGGTGCGACGAAGCAGGCCGGGGCTGCCTTGCGGGACCAGTCGTCGCAGCTGCGGTGGTCCTCGATCCTCGGGTGGCGAAGCAACTTCCCTTGAACGACAGCAAGCAACTCACGGCCTCGCAGCGTCAACAACTTCGCGCGGACATCGAGGCCAAAGCCATCGCGTGGTCTGTGGCCTTTGTGTCGCCTTCGGACATCGACCGCATGAACATTTTGCAAGCCTCGTTTGAGGCCATGCGTCGTGCGGTTCGAGGGTTGGCAGGAACACCCGATCACTTGCTCATCGACGGAAACCGATTTGTGTCTGACGAAGACATGCCTCCCCACACGTGTTTTGTGAAGGGCGATGCCAAAATTGCCTCCATCGCAGCCGCGAGCATCCTCGCCAAAACCCATCGGGACAGGTACATGCTCGAAGCAGCCCAAACCTACCCGGGCTACGGGTGGGACACCAACATGGGGTACCCCACAGTGGCCCATCGCCGAGCCTTGGTGGAACACGGTCCGACCCCCTTGCATCGAAAAACCTTCACCTGGGCGCCACCGGCCCCCACGCTGTTTGACGAGCCGTCATCTTGAGGGTTTATATCTGGTTATCACCAAGTCTTATATCAAGCCTATGTGAACTCTTCGTTCAACTGTCGGTTTTCGTCGGGGGGTGCGTACTTTTACTCGTCCAATACCTTTAATTCCCAACCAAATGCGTTTTTCAACCTTGCTTGCTTCGGCGCTGCTTTTCTGGAGTGCAGGAGTCACCTTGGCCCAGTGCGAAAACCTCTTCTTTTCAGAGGCTGCAGAAGGCTCTTCAAACAACAAGTATCTCGAGATCTACAACCCCACGGGTGCGGATGTTGACTTGAGTGGCTATGCCTTCCCCAGTGTGTCTAACGCACCAACGGTGGTGGGTGAATACGAATTCTGGAACACGTTTCCTGAGGGAGCCACTGTGTCAGCTGGTGATGTGTACATCATTGCCCATCCCTCTGCAGATGCCACCATCTTGGCAGAGGCGGACCACACCTTCACCTTCTTGTCAAACGGCGACGATGGCTTCATCCTCGTTCAAGGCGACGAGACGTCGTTTGTCCAAATCGACGCGGTCGGCGATTGGAACGGCGACCCCGGCTCAGGCTGGGACGTTGCCGGCGTTGCCAATGGCACACAAAACCACACCATTGTCCGAAAGTCTTCGGTGCTTTCCGGAAACGGTGGTGATTGGATTGCCAGTGCTGGCACCGACGCGGATGACAGCGAATGGATTGTTCTCGCATCTGACGACTGGAGCAATTTGGCAAGCCACACCTTCGATGGTTGTGGTCCCGCCATTCCAGGTTGTACCAACGCCAATGCCACGAACTATGACGCCACAGCCACCGAAGACGATGGCAGCTGCATGTTTGACAACGCATGCAACGTAGACGGCGTTGTGGTGGAAGCAAGCAGCTTCCAGTACAATCCTTCGGCCTTGAGCATCGCGCCCGGTCAAACCGTCTTGTGGTCCAACCTCGGTGGCACCCACGACGTCAACGGCGACATCGATTCTCAGACGGGTTCTTCGTTCGGCAACCCCGAAGCCTTCTACTTGGCCCCAGTCTCGGGGGACGCTGCAGGAGTGTGCATTGGTTCTTACACGTTCAACACGCCTGGCGTGTACACCTACGATTGTTCCATCGGTTCTCACGCTGCTTTGGGCATGGTGGCCACCATCACGGTGGGCACAGGCGGTTGCACCAACGCAGCTGCAGCCAACTACAACCCCGCCGCGGATTACGACGACGGTTCATGCCTCATTGTCGAACTGACTGACATTGCAACCATCCAGCAAGGCCAAGAGACCGGCGTGTTCGAGGATTCGGTCGTGGTGACACAAGGCATTGTGACGGGTGTCTACGGCTCGAACGTGAGCATCCAAGATGGCCAAGGTGCGTACAGCGGCTTGTGGTTGTTCTCACCAGACGTTCCCGTGCAGTTGGGTGACGAAGTGGAGGTCACCGGAGCGGTTTCCGAGTACTTTGACAAAACCCAAATCTCCACCCCCGCCACTGTCATCCTCAGCCAGGGCAACGCATTGCCTGCGGCTGAAGTGTTGACCACGGTGGATGCAGGTGCGGAACCATGGGAAGGTGTTTTGGTGCAGACCACGGGTGTTGTGACCAATGCCGACGCGGGTTTTGGCGAGTGGGCCCTTTCTGATGGCTCAGGCGACCTCCGTGCGGACGATGCGGGCTACGACGCCATTGGCGCAGGCTTGGTGGCTTTGGGCAACCAATTGCAAGTCCAAGGAGCCCTTGATTATTCCTTCGGAAACTTCAAGGTGCAGCCTCGCGACGCTGCCGATGTCCTTTTGTACGGGTGCACCAACGCAGGTGCATTGAACTACAATCCTTTGGCCTCCATTGAAGACGGAAGTTGTGACATCGAAGGAGGAGAATGTACGTTGTTCGTTTCTGAGGTGGCTGAGGGTTCTTCCAACAACAAATACATCGAATTGTACAACCCCACGAGCTCTCCCATTTTCTTGGACGAGTACACGTTTGGAAACTGCAGCAACGGGTGCGACGACCTTGGCGCGTCTCCAAGCATCACGGACAATGTGGACTTTTGGACGTTCAACTTCCCTGCCGGAGACCAAGTGGCTCCGGGTGGAACCTACATCGTGGCGCATCCCACAGCGGACCCCATCATCCTGGCTGTGGCCAACATGACATACACGTACTTGAGCAACGGCGACGACGCGTATTTCTTGGCGAACATTGCCGGAGGGGACACCACCATTGTTGACGCGATAGGTGACTTTGGTCCCGATCCGGGTTCAGGGTTCACTGTTGCTGGAGTGACCAATGCCACGCAGAATGCCACCTTGGTGCGCAAGCCCGAGGTTTCTACAGGCAACGGTGGTGATTGGGCAGCCAGCGCAGGCACCAACGAAATTGACACAGAGTGGATCATCAACCCCCAAGACGACTGGACCAACTTGGGCGTGCACACCTTCAACGGAGCATGCGCCGTGGACAACACCGGCTGTACGGACCCTGGTGCCATCAACTACGATGAGACTGCCACGGAAGATGACGGTTCATGCATTTTCATTCCCAACTTGAGTGTGCAGGAAATCCAAACCCAGGGCTTCTCCGGAAGCGTGGTGACATCGGGCGTTGTGACCGCCATCTACGGCAACAACGGCGCACTCGCGGGTCAACCTTCGTACGTGATTCAGAACGGTGCCGGGGCCAACTCTGGCATTTGGGCGATTGGCACGGGCGTCGCTGTGGGCGACCAAGTGGAAGTCGCAGGTACGGTCAACGAGATTTACGGCCTTCGTCAAATTCAGTCCGCTGTGGCGACTGTGTTGTCTTCCGGCAATGCCTTGCCTGCGGCTGAGGTACTCGCACCTGGCGCCATCAACGATGAGCAATGGGAATGCGTGTTGGTGGAAATGACAGGAACGGTGTCCGGCATCACCGCCAACTTCGGTGAATGGAACGTGAGCGACGACCTGGGACAGGGCATGGCGGCTTCGTTGGGATACAACGCAGTGAACGACAGCGTGGATGTGGATGGCACCTTGGTTGCCTTGGTGGAAGAGGGACGCAATTACCGCGTCACCGGCCCCAACTTCTACAGCTTTGGCAACTGGAAGGTGTGCCCACGCGACACGGTTGACGTTGTGCGCATTGGCTGCACCGACGCAACGTTCCCCAACTACGACCCAGTCGCTTCTGAGGACGACGGTTCTTGTTCAGACGTCGCTGGTTGCACGGATGAGTCCGCAGACAACTACAACCCCGATGCCACCGCAGACGATGGGTCGTGTGTCATCACGGGTTGCACAGATCCAACGGCCTTGAACTACAACGAGAACACAACACTCGAAGACAACACGACTTGCTACTACACGCTGCCGAGCATCATCATCAACGAGATCCACTACAATCCTTGCAACAGCCAAGGGGACGACTTCGACTACGAATTTGTGGAGTTGTTGAACATCGGTGATTTGGCTGCGGACCTCTCAGGTTATGAGTTCTTCAACTCAACGGGAGGCGCGGATCAGCTTGGATTGGTCTTCCCAGAAGGCACCTCGATTGCGGCTGGTGAATTCGTCGTGATCACAGTGTCAGACGCAGGAACCGCCAACTACAGTGGCAACGGCTACCAGGTGTTCCAAATGAGCCAAGGCAACTTCAGCAACTCGGGTGAAGCCCTTGCTTTGCGTGATGCGTTCGGCAACACGGTGAATGCAGTGACTTACGACGATGGTGGCGCATGGCCTTCTTCAGCCCAAGGCATCCTTGGCTTCAACTACATCGAAAGCCCCGACGGAGGATGTGCGACGTTGGAATACATTCCTGAAATCCTGGCGGTGTACTTGACGACACCTGTGGGCAACGGAAACGACGTAGCTGGCAACTGGCAAGCCTCATGGGTGGACAATGGAACGCCAGGTGCGGCGAACAGCTCAGCCTTCGGTTGCAACAACCCCAATGCGTGCAACTTCAATGCGACCGCCATCTTGGGCGACGAGAGCCAGTGCACATTCGACTGTGTGGGTTGCACTTATCCCAATGCCGACAACTTCACGGCGGGTGCCACGCAAGACGACGGCTCTTGTGAATTCACCATGGCCAACCCCTGTCCCACGGACTTGAACGGAGATGGTTCGACGACCACAGCTGACCTCTTGGTCTTCCTCGTGGACTTTGGAAACACGTGCCTCTGATTGTGTAGAGAACGAATCAAACCATGAGAAGGGCGCCCATGCGGCGCCCTTCTTCTATCTTGGGCAACCATGATTTGGATCAAATGGCTGTTGAGCGTGTTGGGTGGCGTGGGGGTGTTCCTGTTTGGGATGCGCACCCTGAGTGACGCCATTCGCCGTGCGTCAGCCACGTCTTTTCGAGAGTTTCTGTCCAGCATCACCCAGAGCACCTGGGTGGGAACGATGACGGGTGTTTTTGTCACGAGCCTGTTGCAATCCAGTTCAGCCGTGACGGTCACCCTGGTGAGTTTGGTGAATGCAGGATTGTTGACCATTCGCGAATCCATTGGCGTGCTTTTTGGGGCCAACATTGGGACCACCATTACGGTGTGGCTCATCGTGCTTTCGCTTGGAGGCTTTTCCCTCTCCGATTTGGCCTTGCCCATTGCAGGGCTGGCGGTTCCCTTGCTTTTGATGGAGCGCAGGTTGCCGAGGCAGGCAGCGAACATGATGGTGGGCTTTGCCTTGATGTTCATTGGTTTGAACTTGCTCAAAGTCCAAATGGAAAGCGTCGGTGCGAAGGAACTTTTTACCGCGATTTTCCCGGAAGGCGGAGGGTTGGGGTCCAACGCCATGTTCATGTTGATTGGTGCCACGTTGACGGCCTTGATCCAGTCCTCTTCGGCGGCGACGGCGCTGACCTTGGCGGCGATGGTGTCTGGACTGATCGGGTTGGAAAGTGCGTTGGCCATGGTGCTTGGGGAAAACATCGGGACGACGCTGACAGCCAATTTGGCTGCGGTGGTGGGCAACCGAACGGCGAAACGCGTGGCGCGGATTCACTTTCTAATCAATGTGTTTGGCGTGATGTGGATGATTTGGCTCATCCCCCTGATGGCCGACGCGTTGACCAGTTTGTTTGCCGCAGCGGAGACGGAGGATGTGCGGAACGGGTATGTGCTGGCCATGTTCCACACCACCTTCAATGTATTGAATGCCCTTTTGATGGGATTGTTTGTCGAAACGTTGGTCAAGCTTTCAAAAAGGTTGGTGTGGACCGAAGACCTCGAGGGCGAAGCCGCGCTGACCCAAGCATTTCCAGGTCAAATTGTCGATGCGCGTTTGGGGCTCGAAGAGGTGCTGAACGATTACAGGCGGAGCGCCTCTCTGCTTCGAAGAATGACGCTTGGGGTGGAAGAGTTGTTTGGGTTGTTGGAACCTGGTGATCGTGCCGATGTGATTCACAATTTGGTCAAATGGGAGGAGCGAACAGATCGCATCGAACAAGCTGTAAGCGCCCAGTTGTCCGGCATCGCGCAACAAGAATTGAGCCCCGAATTGAGCGCAAGACTTGCAGCACTGTCTGCGGTGAACCCTGACTTTGAGCGCGTCGGTGATGCCCTTCTGAGCATGGCATGGCAAATGGACGCCAAGGCCCGAGAAGGCGTCTATTTCATGCCCAAGCAACGCACGAACCTTCTGCAGATGATTGAGCTCCTGCGAGAGGCCATCAAAGTCATGGACGTTCAGCTCAAGTCATCCGACGTGGACCTGGATGCCGTGGCTGAGGTGGAAGGCAAAATCAATGCCCTTCAGGCCAAATTGCGGGAAAAGCACGTTCGTGACGTCGAAAAAGGAAAGTACCCGGCCATGAGTGGGGTCCTTTACAACGACCTTCTTTCCTCCTTGGAGGAATGCGGAGACCGCATCGCCCATGTCAGTGCGGAATTGTCCGGAGCGCAGCAGCGCAATTGAACCTTTCATGGCACGGCAACAGCCGCGGACAAGGCTTCGTTGCTCGGGTTCAAATCCCGGTCCCAGAGGGTCCAAGCGAAGCGCACGGAATCTGCCGCGGTTCCACTCAGGTACCAAGACGTCAATTCGATGCTGATCGTGCCGTCCAAAGCGGGACTCGAGCCGGTAGGCTCAGCCACGGGTACGCGGTACGCGTAAGGCACAATCAATTCAGGAATCACCCAAGAGGTGTCTCTCCACTCTTGGTATTCTCCCACGAGGTTGTAGTGATGAAGGCAGGTCTGACAAAAAGGCGGCAACGTGTCGGCCTGGGTCAACCCCACGTTTCCATCGCCATCGGTGAAATTCAACACCATCGTTGCCGTGCCATCTTCTCGGGCTTCGAAGCGCGCAAAGGCCAAAGTGGGTTCGTCGGTGTATTCCACCTCCGGCAAGCATCCTGCCAAAAGCAAAGCGAACAATCCCATGGTGGCCTGCGACTTGTACATGACACAATGTTACGGAACGTGGGCCAAGAGTTCCGAACTTGCTGGCATGTCACGTGCCTTTGAAGGATGGGGAGAGGAGGCTTCGCTCGGCGAGGTGCGCGCCGCGTTGTGGTCTTGGATGCAAGAAGGAAATGCGAATGATTTTTTGGAACACGCACTCGCCTTGTTTCGGTGGCAAGCCACGCACAATGAGCCCTACCGTGCGTTTGTCCAGGCGATGAATGTGAACCCCAGAGAGGTCGTCGCGCTGAAAGACATTCCCTTCATGCCGGTGGAAGTGTTCAAAACACATGCTGTGAAGTCCGGGTCATGGGAGCCTCATCATGTGTTCCGGAGTTCGGGCACCACCCAAACCACGTCCCGTGCCCAGCATTGGCTCGATGAAGAAGGCCTGTCTTGGTACGCCGAGGTGGCACGTTTGGCGTGGCGAAGGCAGTGGGGTAGTGGCGTGGGCCAATGGGCGTGGCTGGGATTGTTGCCGGGCTACCTTGGACGAGAGGATGCGTCGTTGTTGACCATGGTCGCCGACTTCATGAGGGAGGCAGGGGAGACCGAGGCGGGCATGTTGATGCACGATCACGATGCGCTGAACGTCGCGCTTGTGAGGCATTTCTCGCAGCCCCAATCCAAGCCATTGGTGTTGTTTGGGGTCACCTGGGCTGTGTTGGACTGGTTGGACTCCCTCAAGCGGCATGGGAACGACATCCCATGGCATCGCATCACCCTGATTGAAACAGGTGGAATGAAGGGCCGTGGTGTGGAGCCCATTCGCGAGGAAGTGCACGCCCAAATCAAATCGAGGCTTCCGGACATTTGCGTGGCATCCGAGTATGGAATGACGGAGATGATGTCGCAAGGTTATGCGAAGGACGGGATTCATCATGGCTTCCCGCATTGGGCACAGCCCATGGTCCGAGAGGTCCGAGACCCCCGCTCCCCGGGGCTTCGCAATCGGGTGGGTCGTGTGGACATCGTGGACCTCGCGAATGTCCACAGCTGCGCCTTTTTGGCCACGGGAGATGTGGGAAACCACACGGACAAAGGCTTGATTTTGCTCGGACGACAAGATGCGGCAGAGGTGCGTGGTTGCAGTTTGTTGGCGACGCCTTGAATTCATAACACGAAACGGTTGCTTCGCTGCGATTCTGAATTCATCTTGCGGCCGCAAACACCTGCTCGTGGAATCTGTTTTTGCCTTGCTTGGATTTTCGCTCGCTGCCTACTCGGTGGTGGGAAACGACAGCATCCAAACTTTGGGCACCTTTCTCGTTTCCAATGAACAACGGAAGTGGTGGCAGCTCTGGCTGTTCGCGGGAAGCATCATGGCCATTGTGGTGACGCTTGGGTACCTCGGGTACGGAGAATACCTGGGCGGAAAGGGCGACGACCTGACGTTTGGCAAATACGACGGCATCTTCAAGGGCGACACGGTCTTTCCGACCATCAGCGCATGGTATGTGCTGCCGCCGTTGGCCCTCCTTTTCATCACCCGATTGGGGATTCCAGTCAGCACGACATTCTTGGTGCTCACCTTTTTCGCGCCCAAGGCCTTGCCCCAAATGCTCGTCAAGAGCTTGGGTGGATATGGTGTGGCGTTCACGTTTGCCATCTTGGCGTTCATCGCGCTGAGCAAGGTGACGGAGCGGTTGTTCATGCGTCACCCCTTGGATGGCGAAGACCACGGATTGTGGACCAACCGTCAATTTTGGACAGTCGTTCAGTGGGCATCTACGGGATTTCTGTGGAGCCAGTGGTTGACGCAAGACTTGGTCAACATCATGGTCTATCTCGGCGATCCTCGTGAAGTGGGGGTGGGTACGTTCGCCTTTGCGCTTGCCGTGCTGTTGGCCATGCTCGGATACATCTTTTACCGCAGGGGCGGAAAGATTCAAGAAATCGTTCGCGTGAAGACCAACACGCAAGACATCCGGTCTGCCACCTTCATTGACCTCTTCTACGGCCTCGTGCTGCTGCTCTTCAAATTTGACATGCTGGGCATTGGTGCCAAGATTCCCATGAGCACCACGTGGGTCTTTTTGGGGATGCTCGCGGGGCGTGAAGTGGCATTGAGACTCCGTTTGGACGAAGCCAACCAAGACGGCAGGTCGGTGTGGACCATGGTGTTTTCAGACCTCGGCAAAGCCACCATTGGCCTTGTCGTCTCCGTCTTGCTCGTCGTGTTCCTCTACCTTGTCGAAGGTAGGGAGTTGGCGCTGCTGTTCGGTTGAGGTCAGCAGGGGCCTCAGAGGTCCGATCTCCCTTATTTCACCCGCACCAAGAAGTAGTTCTTCTTGCCGCGTTGCAGCAAGATGAGACCAGATCCGATGACGTCGTCCGAAGTCACCACGCGGCTGTCGTTGACCTTGGCTTTGTTGACGCTCACACTGCCTTCTTTCAGGGCCCTTCGCGCCTCTCCGTTGCTTCCGAGAAATGCCCCTTCGCCACCGGCCAGGAGCTCCACAATGCCCATGCCTGACGCGAGGTCTTCACGTGACACGGTGCGCTGAGGCACACCTTCAAATACGCTGAGCAGTTCGGCTTCGGGCAGGGCACGCAGGTCTTCCTCAGAACTCTTTCCAAACAGCAAGGCACTCGCAGCGATGGCCGTGTCGAGGTCGACTTGGCCATGGATGCGTCGTGTCACGTCCTCGGCCAGGGCTTTTTGCATGGCGCGCATTCCGGGATTTTCAGCATGGGCCGCTTCGATGGCTTCGATGTCCTCTCGCGACATCAATGTGAAGATGCGCAGGTAGCGGGCGGCATCTTCATCTGCCGCGTTGATCCAGTACTGGTAGAACTTGTAGGCTGAGGTGCGGTTTTTGTCCAACCACACATTCCCGCCTTCACTTTTGCCAAACTTGGAGCCGTCGGCTTTGGTGATCAACGGAGCTGTGATGGCGAAGGCCTGTCCACCCCCTTTGCGACGAATCAATTCGGTGCCCGTGACGATGTTGCCCCATTGATCGCTGCCGCCCATTTGGACTTTCACGTCATGCTCCTTCCACAGGTGGTAGAAGTCGTAGCCTTGCACCAATTGGTAGGTGAATTCGGTGAAGCTCATGCCACTTTCGAGGCGGTTCTTCACGCTGTCTTTGGACATCATGTAGTTCACCGTGATGTGCTTTCCCACGTCGCGGATGAAGTCCAAAAACCCAAATTCCTTGAACCAATCGTGGTTGTTCACCACGCTGGCGGCATTCTCGCCTTCGAAGTCCAGGAACTTTTCGAGTTGCGCCCGTTGGCATGCCAAGTTGTGCTGAAGCACGTCGAGGTCCAAAAATTGGCGTTCGGCCGTCTTGCCGCTCGGGTCACCCACCATGCCTGTGGCTCCCCCCACCAAGGCGATGGGTGTGTGTCCCGCTCGTTGCCAATGGACGAGCAACATGATGGGCACTAGGTTGCCGATGTGGAGGCTGTCAGCCGTGGGGTCAAAACCCACGTAGGCCTTGACACGCTCCTCGTTCATGAGGTCCTCTGTACCGGGCATGATGTCATGCAACAGCCCGCGCCATTTCAGTTCTTCAATCAGCGACATGGACGCAAAGATAACGCCCCTTACAAGTACGGAACGAGCCTTTCAAGCGCCGCACTTCGGCTTCCTTTGACCAAGATTTGTCGTTTCCGTGGCGGGTCCTTCTCAAGGCGCAACAACAGCGTTTCCATGGCGCCGAAATGCGTCCAGTTTGGGGTTTCTCCTGCGGTGCAAACCTGGCCAAAGTGCGCGCCCACCGTCCAAAGTTCAACCCCAAGCTGAAGGCACGTTTCGACCACGTTTCGGTGAGATTCTTCACTGGCCGCGCCCAATTCGGCCATGTCGCCCAAAATGGCCAATGGTGCGTTGTGGCCCCGAAATCCAAAATCGCGCAGCGCATGGTCCATGCTCGATGGATTGGCATTGTAGGCGTCAAGAACCACCCAATTGTGTTCGGTCGTCATGGACTGCGAACGGTGGTTTTCGGGGACATAGGAAGACAACGCAGCGCAAGCACGGTCCATGGGCACGCCAAAGTGGGCACCAATGGTCACGGCAGCCACCACATTTCCCAAATTGTAACTGCCCTCCAAATTCAATGCGATGGACGTTTCACCACATGAAGCCACGCCACCACCTCCTTGTCGGGCGGTCCAACACCATTGCTGGGTGGGGACGTCAACCTTGGCTTGGACCTCTTGACTCGCGCGCACCACTTTGGCATCGCTCCTTTGGACAAATGCAGTTCCATGATGTTGCGCCAAGTGGTCAAACAGTTCCTTTTTTCCCTTGTAAACGCCCTCTTCTCCTCCAAAACCTTCCAGGTGAGCCAGTCCGATGTTGGTGATGTAGCCGTATGTGGGCTCCGCCACGCGCGCGAGAAGACGAATTTCTCCTTGGTGGTTGGCCCCCATCTCGACCACCACAAATTCAGGATCGGCCGGGGCATTGAGAAGGGTCAAGGGCACTCCGATGTGGTTGTTCAGGTTGCCGAGCGTGGCGTGCACCTTGAAGGTGGTGGACAACACGTCGCGAATGAGCTCTTTGGTGGTGGTTTTCCCATTGCTTCCCGTCATGCCCAAAACCGGACACTCCCACCGTCTTCGATAGGCGCGCGCCAAGCTCTGAAGGGCGCCGAGTTCGTTTTCGACCACGGTGACCTTGTCGTGTCCTTCCCACGCACGGTCCGTGGTCACGGCGTGCGTCGCACCTTGGTCAAGGGCGTTTTGAACAAAGGTGTTGCCGTCGAAATTCGAACCACGAAGCGCAAAGAACATCTTTCCTTGCAACGACGCACGGGTGTCAGTCGACACACCGTTCGACGCATCTCGCGCGGTGAGCAAGCGCGAGAGGATGTTTGGAGAGAGCGCAATCATCGTGGTGGAAGTTCAAAACAAAGAAAAACCCCGCAGCTCGGCTGCGGGGTTTGAAGCATTCAAGTTGTTGACGTCCTCTTGGGGACGTGAGGCATCACTGGCCGCTGAAGGGGACGGGGGTGCCCACACGATCCATGGCGCACCGGAACCCAATGGAGGCCGAGCTCTGGCGCTCGTCGAGGTAGCGACGGGTGCCTGGGATGAGGTAGTACGCACGATCGTCCCATCCACCGCCCTTGTAGACGCGGCTGCGGTTGCTGATCAAAGAAGATCCCCCGAAGTTGTAGACGCGCTTGTCTTTGAGCTGGTCTTCTTCCGCAGATTGAGCGG
This sequence comes from uncultured Flavobacteriales bacterium, assembly GCA_965658245.1. GTDB lineage: Bacteria > Bacteroidota > Bacteroidia > Flavobacteriales_D > Sanyastnellaceae > UBA11663. The sequence continues at coordinate 47,943 of CBFHRO010000002.1, read as the reverse complement.
CAAAATCGAAGGAACTGTTCCGATCGCCATCGAGGTAGTCGGTGTTGTCGGCAATGCGGTAGTTGGTGCGGTTCAGGTTTTCTTCAAGCGATTCGTTTCGCTTCTGCATTTCCCCTGGCAAGGCATCGATGTTGTTGCTGAATCCCTTTCGAAGGTCAGCCGCGGCCAAGGCATCGCTGTCCACGATGAGGTCCATGGCGTCCTGCATCAAGGTTTGTGCTTCTTCGAAGCGTTGTTCCTTCAAGCGCTCTTCAGCTTCGGTGACCTTGGAACTCAGGTTGCCCATCAAATCCACGTCTTCAGGGGTGAAGATGCCAACAGAGTTGCCTTCTTTCTCGTAAGTCGCGAGAAATTCTTTGACGCCGGGGATGCTGTAGACGACGTAATCGTACTTGTCCACGGGGTTGCCTTCCGCATCGAGTCGCTTCGTTTTGTAAACATTGCCGCGGAAAGGACGGAATTCGTTGTTGTCTTGGATGGACAAAGGACGGTAGACGTCCATCACCCATTCGTTTACGTTGCCGGCCATGTTGTACAGACCGTAATCGTTGGGAGCGTATGCATACACGTCGACGGTGATGTCCCCGAAGTCATCCAGGGCACCAGCCACACCCATGTAGTCACCACGGCCTTTGACGAAGTTGGCATTGATGCTGCCGTATCCAGCTGTGCGGCTGTCTCCATTTCGAACGAAGTGTCCGTTCCAGGGGTATGTTTTGCGTTCGGCGACAAGCTCGCCAAGGCTGTTGCCGATGAGGCCCAGTGCAGAGAATTCCCATTCGGCTTCGGTGGGAAGGCGGTAGTTGGGCAGCAACACACCATCTTCCATGCGAACATCTCGGAATTCTGTGTTCAAGCCGTAGCTGGGCAAGCCCTCACGAATCCGTTCACCCTGGTACTGACCTGAGAGATACGTTTCGGTTGTGAAGTGTTCCTCGTCGATTTGGGCGTCGGGGTTGTGAGCCAAGATGCCCTCGCGAATCAAGATGCCTTCGTTGACACGGTCCGAGCGCCATTTGCAGAAGTCATTGGCTTGCAACCAACTCACACCAACCACCGGATAGTCGCGGTACGCAGGGTGGCGGAGGTAGTAATTGACCATGGGCTCGTTGTAGGCCAGCTTGTTTCTCCATGCCGCGGTGTCGGGCAAGGCACGTTCCACAATCTCCGGGTAGGATGAGCCGTAGATGCGTTGCAGCCAAGCGAGGTACTCCGTCCAAAAGTGATTGGTGACCTCGGTTTCGTCCATGTAGAATGAGGACACCGTGGTGCGGCGAGGAATGTTGTCCCAAGCGTAGTTCAAGTCGTCGTCCACTTGACCCATGGTGAACGTACCACCTTCCACAAAAATCAGGCCTGGGCCTGTTTCTTGTTCGAAATAGGGCGTGCGTTCGAAGCCGCCGTTGAAGGTCTCGTTGTACGCCCAACCTGTGGCGCCTGAGCGTTCGTAGTAACAACCGTTCAAAGTCATCAGACCAACGGCGACTGCGAGCAAGCCAAGAATGTGCTTTTGCGTCATGTTGTGCGGGTTCAATTTTCAGGTTTCGAGTAGAATGCAGGTTTCGTCAAGTCAGAACGTCGGGCAGGAGACGGTCCGGAATTTGGAGCGTCGCGGTGAAGCGAACTTCATGCTGAGACTCAGTTCGTGGGCGCCCCCCGTCGCTGGCGTGAGGTCAGAGATGGTGATGTCGTAGCTGTAGCCAAAGCGCATCAGGGCGGTTTCAACTCCCAAAAGCACAATCAAGGCATCGCGCGTATCCTCGGAGAAGAACCCCCGGTGCCAAACGCCTGCCACGAGAGGACCTTTGCTCACGTACACGCCCATGTTCAACTGCTGGAATTCCCCCTGACGACGATAAAGAACGTTGGGTGAGATCCAGGCTTCAACACCTTTGACGCTGCGCTGCAAGGGCAGCTTCGCCCCTGCGTGCCCCGTGATCTTCATGGGGAGACGACTGGTGCCAACCACCAAGCTTTCATTGGGCTCATTCAAGTGGTGCCCAGCAACCCCAGCGTAAAATTTCTCAGTGAAAGCGAGCAATCCCGCGCCAAAGTCCACTTTTTTCACGGTCTCTCCGCGAGGGGTGTCGGCCGTTTCGTAGATGAACCCTCGGCGCGGATCGATCATGTCACCAAAGGTGAGGTTGCTCCAGTCCAGTGCCTTTTGGAAGTAACTCGCCTCCAAGGCCATGCGCAAAGACAATTTGCGAGAGATGGCTTGTTGGTAGGAATACATCCCTGTGATGCGGGTGGTTGTGAGGGTGTTTTGGCCTGCTTGGTCGTTCATCAGCACCAGGCCCAAACCGCCTGAGATGGAGTTGAAATGCTGATCATACCCCACTGCCTGCGTGACAAACGCCCCGCTCATGGACGGCCATTGATTGCGATGAGACATCACCACACGAGGCCCTCGGGCGGTCCCGGCAAACGCAGGATTGAGCAGCAAGGGATTGGAATAAAATTGGGAGAATTCCGGGTCTTGCGCGTGGGCTTCCTGAGGGGCAACTCCCACAAAAAACACGGCGGTCATTGCAAGGAGAACAAGGCAGGAGGTGAATTTCGTCATGATCGGACAATGTGTTGAACCCACAATGTTACGGAATTTTGCCGAGGTATGCCCGGAAGACCAGGAGATGCCCTTGGCCCGGCGGGCAGCGGACCCCAATCGTCGGGGCTTCGCACAATATGCCGCACCTTTGTGCGTAGGGGTGCTGTTGGACAAAAGCATCATGGGTTCAATCTTCTCTGCGAAAATGCACGATTCACACTATGAACTCCTCGGACATGCCGGGAGGTTGTTCACATCTCAACGTGGGTGGAGGGTGTTTTGTTATGCGGTTTTTTCTTTGGCGCTATGGACAGGGGTTTACGCGGAGCAGGACCAAGCCAGGGCACAATCGACGGCAAGCATCTCTGAGGAGGGGCTCGTGGTGAGGGTCGATTTGGCGTGGGATGTGCAGGATGTATTCAACCTCGTGGCGCAATCTGGACGGGACGTCACCACGACGTGGCAGGAGCCTCTGCATGCCCCATGGCCAGGCGTGGAGGTTCTCGATGTGGAAGAAGTGTGGACCCCCCTCGAGGCCCATGTGCTCTCTGAATTGAACAGCCAGTGGCGACGCAAGCAGGTCGCTCCTTGGGAATGGGCCGCGCCGAGCGCTGCAGGTCAGTCGTGGTTGCGGGCGTCCGGTTCAGTGGTGCGCTACGACCGAGGACAGTGGGAGCGATTGGTGTCGCTGCATGCGGTGTTGGGCGCTTCTCCTATTGGAGGTCATCGTGTGACGCGAGATTGGCCGGAGTCGAGTGTTCGGGCGGAGGGTGAATGGCACGTCTTTGCCACCACAGCCGAGGGCGTGCATTGCTTGGGCTACGACGAGTTGCTCGAGGCCGGCATTGAACCTGCTTCGGTGGTGCCTGCGAACCTGCGCTTGTTTGGACGTGGGGGACAACATTTGCCGTTGCGCAACGACGTCGATCGTCCCTTGGACATCCCTCAGCAGCACGTGCGCTTGCGTGGCCTGGACGATGGTTCATTCGATCCTGGAGACGAGTTGTGCTGGTACGCGTCCGCCCACGAGACGTGGGACTGGAGCATCGAAGATGGTTGGGTGCACGAGGCACCGCTCTGGGGAGACACAGCCAAGTGGTTTTTGAGGACGGATGCCCCGGTTTCGTTGGGCCGTTTGGACATCTTGCCCGCCGAACCTTGGTCGGGTGCAGTGGACGAGGTTCGAGCCCAACATGTGGCTTTCGGGGTACGGGAGGAGCACGAAGTCAATTTGATTCGCTCCGGCCGAAACTGGTTTGGAAGTCGCTTGTCTGCCCTTGGAGCCAACACCGCGTCGTGGAACCTTCCTCTGGCGAATGCCGTGGTTGGGGCGCCTGCGACGGTTCGGTTTGGCGCAGCCATGCGCAGCGTCGGTTCCGGAAGTGCCTCTCAGCTTCAATGGGATTTCGAAGACCAAAGCGTGACGTTGACCGACAACCTCTTGTCCCCGTCGTCGCTGTTGTTCGCGCGAAGCGTGGGCGGGGAATTGACCGCGACGTTGACGCAGGCGGGCATCCAGGTTTTGGCCACGTTCACCCCAGGAACAGAGGACAGCAATGCGTGGATCGATTACCTCGCGTATCAAGCGCCTCAAAATTTGGTGTACACCTCAGGCCAAATGCCCATCAATGGACTGCCCATCGACGGGGAAGGCAACGCGGTTGGAAGTGCCGAGTACGTGTTGGGTGGTGCAGAGCCCGACGAAGTTTGGGACGTCACGGACCCGCTGGCGGTCACGCGCGTGTCCACGACCACATCCAATGGAAGCACGGTGTGGCGGGACATCGTGGCCGACGCACCCAAGCGGTATTGCGCCTTCCGGTGGTCTTCGGCGCGGCGGCCTCAAGCACTTGGTCCTGTGGGCAACAGCAACGTTCACGGTCTCGGGGAGGTGGACAACGTGATTGTGACCGTGCCTCCATTGATGGAGGCCGCCGACTCTTTGGCAAGCCTTCATGCGGCAAGGGGGTTGCGTGTGGCCGTTGTGCCTCAGCAAGACGTGTTCGATGGATTCAGCTCAGGGGTGTCAGACCCCACAGCCATCAAAATGCTCATGATGATGCTCACTGACCGCGCGGCACAGAGCGACGGTGCGATTCAGCCTCCTCGCTACCTCACGTTGATGGGCGATGCTTCTTACGAGAATCGAAATGTCCAAGGCAATGGGCCGACGATGGTGGGGCACTATTCTTCAGAGTCACTCCAAACCACGACGAGCTACATCTCCGACGACTACTTCGCCTTGGTCGGGGAAGGACAGGGTGAACGGCCTGAGGATTTGCTGCAGTTTGGGGTGGGGCGCATTCCTGCACCTGAATTGGCCTCCGCCTTGGCGGTCGTGGGCAAGGTAGCCACATACATGGGGGTGGACGAGGTGGCGGGGGACGCGGCGTCGTGTTTGGACCCCAATGGCACCAGCACGTATGGCCCTTGGCGCAACCGCGTGTTGTTTGTCTCGGACGACCAAGATGGCAACAACCAAGACGGCCATCGATACATGGAAAACAGCGAAGAGCACAGCAACACCTTGCGCGCCAACCACAACGAATACGACGTGGTGAAAGTGTATCCGGACGCCTACGTCCAAACCAACACTCCTGGGGGGGAACGGTACGACGATGCCACCTTGGAAATCGCCCGGCGGGTGGATGAGGGCGCGTTGATTGTCAACTACATCGGACATGGCGGGGAGCGTGGCTGGGCACACGAACGCATTTTGAACCTGGAAACCATCCAAGCCTGGAGCAACTTGCGGCGGTTGCCAGTGTTTATGACGGCCACGTGCGAGTTGTTCCGTTATGACGATCCGGACACGTATTCCGCGGGGGAGGCCATCTTGTTCAATCCGCAAGGGGGCGGGGTGGCGTTGTTGACGACCACCCGGACGGTCTACAGCTCGGGCAACCAGCAGGTGAATCGGGCTTTCTTTGAGACGGCGCTGGACGATGCTCAGGGGCGTTGTTTGGGGGACATCTACCGCGACACCAAGAATTCAGACCAAATCATCTCCCACACCAACAGCCGCAACTTCAGTTTGATGGGGGATCCGGCCCTCGAGTTGGCCTACCCTGCGGAACACGTGTATCTGACCCAAGTGCCAGACACCATGCGGTCGCTGGAAGAAGTGGTTGTCCGCGGTTACGTGGGGAATGCCCAAGGCGATACGCTCGAAGGATTCAGTGGTGTGGTGGTCCCGACGGTCTTTGACAAGCGGGCTTCGGTGACCACGCTGGACAACGACGCAAGCGAAGGACCGTTCACCTACGAGGTGTTTCAAAACATCTTGCACAAGGGTTTGGCCTCTGTGGTGGATGGCGCGTTTGAGTTCCGGTTCATCGTGCCACGGGATTTGAATTACGCTTACGGGCCGGGTCGAATCAGTTGCTACGCCTTGTCGAATGACACCGATGCCCACGGCTACACCGAAGATTTCATCATCGGAGGTACGTCGGACAACCCCACGCTCGATGACGAGGGGCCTGTGGTCGAGGTGTTCATGAATGACACGCTGTTCAAGGCGGGGGACCTCGTCCATGAGGATCCTTGGCTGTTTGCCCGCATTTTTGACGAGAGTGGCATCAACACCTCGGGCAACGGCATCGGCCATGACGCCAAGGCGATCTTGGATGGAGACGCAAGTCGCCCCTTCGTGTTGAACGAATACTTCGTGTCTAACTTGGACACGTACCAGCGGGGAAGCATTCGTTTTCCCTTCCAAAATTTGAGCGAGGGCGAACATCACCTCGAGCTCAAAGTGTGGGACGTGGCCAACAACAGCGCCACAGCGGAGACCCGTTTTGTGGTGGCGTCGTCTCTGGAAGTGGCCTTGTTGGAAGTGCTGGCCTACCCCAATCCCACGCGAGATGGCGTGACTTTCCGCATGGCCGGCAACCAAGCGTGCCGGATGGCCAAGGTCACCCTCGACGTGCACAACATGCAGGGGCAACGCGTGCATCAACAAACGTTTGAAGGCGAGGTCCTTGGGTTCCGGGACGATGTGATGACGTGGGATTTGAAACCTTCTTCCGGAAGGCGCGTACCACCTGGCGTGTACGTCTTTCGCGTGACGTGGGAGAACGAATTTGGCCAGTCTGCACAATACGCAGACAAACTGGTCGTTCTTCGACCCCAATGACACCATGGACAGACTGATTAACTTTGGCCGCTCTACGATGAAGCAATTCCTCCACACCACCGCAATTGTGCTTGCGGTCTTGACCTTTGTGTCCCCGACTTCTACTTGGGGTCAAATTGTCGAAGAAGACCCCACCCAACTGCTGCAGTTGAACACCATCACCACGGCAGTGCCTTTCTTGATGATTGCGCCAGATTCGCGTTCAGGCGCGATGGGAGATGTCGGAGTGGCTTTGTCTCCCGATGCCAACAGCATGCATTGGAACCCTGCCAAAATGGCCTTCTCGACCAACGAAGTGGAGATGAGCTTGAGCTACGCGCCTTGGTTGCGTGCGTTGGTGGACGACATGAATTTGGCGTACGTCAGTTCGGTGCGTCGTCTGAACAAACGTCAGGCGTACGGGGTGGCCCTTCGCTATTTCAGCCTAGGCAACATCACCTTCACAGATGAGGTGGGCACCACCATTCGCGATTTTCAGCCCGCCGAACTCAGCCTCGACGGCGGTTTTTCCCAGAAATTTTCCGACCGTTTCAGCGGCGGTTTCTCAGCGCGATTCATTCACAGCAACCTGACGGGTGGAACGGCCGTGCAAGGGGCTGAAAGCCGCCCCGGAATCTCCGTGGCTGCAGATTTGAGCATGTACTACGTCAACGACCAGGCGGACTGGGGTGAGAAGGACGGGACATTCAGCATGGGACTCAACATGAGCAACCTCGGGGCGAAGATGTCCTACACAGAGACTGCAGCCCGTGACTTCATCCCAAGCAACCTTCGCATCGGGGCAGCTTACGAAACAGAGTTCGACGAGTACAACAGCTTGACCGTGGCCTTGGATGCCAACAAATTGTTGGTGCCGACGCAGCCCATCTATGGAAATGATCCGGGCCCGGACGGTGTATTGCCGATTGTCAGTGGCATGGACCCCAACGTGGGGGTAGCCACAGGCATCGTGCAGAGCTTTTACGATGCTCCTGGGATCGTGACGATTGACAGCGAGGGCGAGGCTACCATTCTCGAAGGAAGCCGCTGGCGCGAGGAATTGCGCGAGGTGAATTTGGGTGCGGGTTTGGAATACAACTTCGCGGACGTGTTTGCCTTCCGCACAGGCTACTTCTTTGAGCACTTCAGCAAGGGCAACCGTCAGTTTGTGACGTTGGGGGCGGGCGTGAAATACACCGTGTTTACGGTGGATCTCAGCTACCTCATCAGCACGACCCAGCAGAATCCGTTGGCCAACACCCTTCGCTTCTCGCTTCGGTTGCAGTTCTCGGATTTGGCCGACTACGTCAACGGCGAGGAATGAGTCTTCGCATCGGTTACGGCTACGACGTTCACCAGCTCGCGGAAGGGGAGGATCTCGTCATTGGCGGTCTGACCATTCCGCATCACAAAGGATCGGTGGGTCACAGCGACGCCGACGTGCTGCTCCACGTCATTTGTGACGCCATGTTGGGCGCACTCGCCTTGGGAGACATTGGCACGCACTTTCCTGACACGGACCCTGCCTACAAAGGCATCGACAGCAAAATCTTGTTGAGGGACACGTGGAAGATGGTCCAAGCGAAAGGCTTTGGATTGGCCAATCTTGACTCCACGGTGTGCCTGCAGCAGCCCAAGCTCAAGCCCCACATCCCCGCGATGCGTCAGTGCATTGCGGACATTTTGGGTGCAGACGTGGGACAGGTGGGCATCAAAGCCACCACCACTGAAAAGCTCGGTTTTGTGGGGTTAGAGCAGGGCGTGAGCGCGCATGCTGTGGTCCTTCTTCAAGCGCAATGATTCAGGCCAATCAGGGCTGAAGTTCCTCGAAGTGACCGGGCTCTTGGTCCGCAGAGAAGTGAATCTTCAAGTTGGCGGTGTCTCGGAGCAAGTCCACCTTGCCAATCTCCAAGTGAACGATGGTGACCCCAGTGCGTTGCTCGAGGTCGGCAATCAGCTCGTGACGGCGTCCTGCGTGCAGCAAGTCGATGCGGTCGTAAATGACCATTTTGGTCGCCAGGTGCTCCACAAACCACAACCGTTCCAAGACGTAGGACAGGGCCCAAATCAGCACGTTGGCCATGGCAATCTCGAGCCATGAGGCGGCCAAAGGGGCCAAGGCATTGATGACGGCAAGCGTGATGACAATGAACAGGTACGTCATTTCCCGAATCGGGATGGCGTTCGTTCTGTATCGAATGATGCCGAAAATGGCGAACAGGCCCAAGGCAAACGCCAAATCGATTTCCACGCCAGCCAAAAGGCGGCACAACAAGAACACGGCTGTGGATACCAGCATGAACGTGAACACAAAGTCGCGTCGCTTCGCGGCCATGTGGTAAATCAAACGCACCACAACCAGTGAGGACACGAGGTTGAGCGCAAACAAGCCGAGGAGGGATTCCCAGCCAGGGCTCAGAAAGGCAGCATGGAGGATCGTAGACAAGGATGCGGTCATCTCAGAATGGATTGCGGCGCGAAGGTCGGGTTTGCAGCGTAATGTTCGGCACGCGCGAGGTCACGCAGCGCTGCGCGGTAGCCACGGAAGTTGCGCTCCGGGGCGAGATGGGCTTGGCCCAGCACAAATTTGGACAGGCGCAAGCTGCGCCCCAAGGGGCCGCGACGGCCCTTTTGGGCACGGATGGCCTGGATGAGTTCGCCTTGGTGGTTGACGTTGCTCTGTTTCCATTCCACCACAGCCAAATGCGGCGTGGGTTTCACCCAAGAATGGTCTCCACTTTCTTTCATGGCCGGAACCTTAAAGCGAAGATCTTGGTCAAAGGTGATGCGTTCTCCCTGGCCCACGTGAATCAAGGTGAAGCGTTCAAAGGAACTCTGCAACGTGGGTTCCAGTGTGCTCGCGTTGGGGAGGTGTTGACCGAGGAAGTCGAATTCCTCTGGGGTCAAAGGAGCGTCCCATGCCCCTTGGCGCACAATGCGGTGCTTGTAGGTCTTGCTGTGCACGTCGCGCAACTTCACTTCCAAGAAAGCCACGCCAGTGTTGGCATATTGGCGAACGCGCACTTTGTTCCGGATGTTTTTGCCGCGGGTGTGGTCTTCCAAGCAAGTTCCTTCCGGCGTGTCGAAGTAGAGGTTGTTGTAGACCGTGGAGACGTGTTCTTGGATGGAAAGAATGCTGTGTTCGCCCAGTTCTTGGACGAGGTTTTCCAGCCATGCCACGGGCACAACGTACTTGGAGTCGAAGCGGTCCATCAGCGCCACGGCGTCAATGGCCTCCAGTCCAAGGGGACTTCGGCTTTGAAGAAGTTGATGCAGGTGAGGAGACAATTCGCAGGTATGGTGTGGGGCGCCCAAGGAGCGGCCGTGAAGATACAACGCGCTTGGCAAGGCATTCGTTGCGCGAGTCTCTCTAGGTTGGCATCGAAAGGCGTGCTTGATGTAGTGTACTTGATACACGATATGAGCAGGTGCGTGGCTCGTGACCTTGGTCCGGCGAGCGGGTGAGGCGGAACGCTATATTTGAACGTTAATCCAAACGCGATGGCAACTTCACAACCTACAGCGACTGCAGCGCCCAAAAAGCCGGCAAAAGCAGGAAGCAAGCCCGCTGCCAAGAAGTCAGCAAAGGGCCTGAACAAAGACACATACACGCGCTGGTTTCGCGAGATGTACCTCATGCGAAAGTTCGAGGAACGTTGCGGTCAGCTGTACATTCAACAAAAATTCGGCGGCTTTTGCCACTTGTACATTGGACAAGAAGCTGTGCTTTCTGGCATGCGTGAGGCCATCCGTCCCACGGACCGTGTGATCACGGCCTACCGCGACCACGCCCACCCCCTCGTGTTGGGCACCGACCCCAAGTTCGTCATGGCCGAGATGTACGGCAAAAAGACAGGGACGAGCAAGGGCAAGGGCGGTTCGATGCACATGTTCGACAAAGAGCGCAACCTCTTTGGCGGACACGGCATTGTCGGGGGTCAAATCGGCCTCGGTGCCGGCATCGCCTTCGCGGACAAATACCGCAAGGAGGACCACGTAACTGTGTGCTTCATGGGGGACGGTGCTGCGCGCCAAGGCATGCTTCACGAGACCTTCAACATGGCCATGACCTGGAAGCTCCCTGTGATTTTCATCATTGAGAACAACCAGTACGCCATGGGCACCTCGGTCGAGCGCACGTCCAACGTGACCGACCTCGAGACGCTCGGAGCGAGCTACAAAATGCCTTCAGCGACCGTCGACGGCATGAGCCCTGAGGCCGTTCGCGACGCCATCGCCGAAGCTGCAGAGCGCGGCCGCAAAGGCGAGGGACCCACACTTTTGGACATCAAGACGTACCGCTACAAGGGCCACTCCATGAGTGACCCGCAGAAGTACCGCACCAAGGACGAGGTGGCCAGCTACGTGGAGCGCGACCCCATCGCCCATGTCCGTGGCATCATCCTCGAGAACAAGTGGAACACGGAAGAGGAGCTCAAGGCCGTCGAAAAAGAGGTCAAGGCTCAAGTGGAGGAAGCCATCAAGTTTGCGGAGGAAAGCCCGCTTCCCGATGCTTCAGAGCTCTACGAAGACGTCTACATGCAATCTGATTACCCCTTTGTGAACGACTGACATGGCTGAAATCATTCGCATGCCCAAATTGAGCGACACCATGACCGAAGGGGTCGTCGCGGAGTGGCACAAAAACATTGGTGACGAGGTGGAAAGCGGCGAGTTGCTTGCCGAAATCGAAACCGACAAAGCCACGATGGAGTTTGAGTCCTTCCAGGACGGTGTCTTGCTTCACATTGGTGTGGAGAAAGGAGGCGCCGCACCTGTGGACAGCGTGCTCTGCGTGCTTGGCGAGAAGGGCGAGGACATCGCCGAATTGCTCGCTTCTGCAGAGGCGGAGGCTCCGGCAGAGGAAGCGCCCGCCGCACCTGCCCCTGCACCCGCGCCCGCTGCGTCTCCAGCGCCCGCACCCGCACCTGCTCCGGCCCCTGCACCCGCGGCGGCTCCAGCCCCTGCAGCGCAAGCAGCCCCTGCCCCAGCACCCGCTGTGGCGAACGGCCGCGTGAAAGCTTCTCCATTGGCCAAGCGTTTGGCCGAGGAGCGCGGACTGAGCTTGGGCTTGATTCCAGGTTCGGGTGAAGGCGGCCGCATCGTCAAGCGCGACGTCGAATCCTTCGTGGGGGGGGGCGCCAGTGCAGCGACCGCAGTGGAGCGCTTCACGGAAGTGGGTGTTTCGCAGATGCGAAAGACCATTGCCCGCCGTTTGGCCGAGAGCAAATTCACCGCGCCTCACTTCTACTTGAGTCTGACCATTGACATGGACGCTGCCATGGTGGCCCGCAAAGCCATCAACGACCGCGGACCTCATCGTGTGAGCTTCAACGACATGGTCGTGAAGGCCGTGGCGATGGCCCTCAAGAACCATCCCGCCGTGAACAGCAGCTGGTTGGAGGATCGCATTCGCTACAACGAGCACGTCCACATCGGCGTGGCCGTGGCGGTTGAAGACGGCTTGCTGGTGCCCGTGGTGCGCCACGCGAACGTGAAGTCGTTCGGCGAGATTGGCTTGGAAGTGCGCGAGTTTGCCCAAAAAGCGAAAGACAAAAAACTCCAGCCGAGCGATTGGGAAGGCAACACCTTCACGATTTCGAACCTCGGCATGTTTGGCATCGACGAGTTCACGGCCATCATCAACCCGCCCGATGCGTGCATCCTCGCGGTCGGTGGCATCCAGGCAGTGCCTGTGGTTCGTGACGGCGCTGTGGTGCCTGGCCACACCATGAAGGTGACCTTGAGCTGCGACCACCGCGTGGTGGATGGCGCCACCGGGGCGGCCTTCTTGAACGAAGTCAAGCAAAACTTGGAGAATCCCGTCTTGATGTTGGTCTGACGGGGGAAGGGACGTAGCTTGTCGTGACCATGGCCGAGGTGCTCCCATCCACTCCTGTAGAATTTCTCAAAGGCGTCGGGCCCAAACGGTCCGACGCCCTTGTTTCCGAGTTGGGCATTCGGACGTGCATGGACCTGCTCTTGCACCTGCCTTTTCGGTACGAGGACCGCAGCCAATTTCATCGCATTGCGGACATCCAGAGTGAGCACACCGCTGTCCAAATGCTGGGCGTGATCACCCAAGCCAAAGAAGTGCGTGGCGCCCGAGGCAGCCGACTCATCGCGATGTTCGACGACGGCGAAGCCACGGTGGAGCTTCAATGGTTCCGTGGAGCCCAGTGGATTCTGCGGAACCTGCCCGTCCAAAAAGAGGTGGTGGTCTACGGCAAGCCCAATTTGTACAAGGGCAAATGGAACATCGCCCACCCGGAAGTGGAACTGTTGTCCCACTTTGAAACGAGGAAGGGAGATGGGCTGCATCCCGTGTACTCGAGCACGGAAAAACTCGGCCGTCAGGGCCTGAACAGTCAGGGCTTGGCCAAGTTCATTCGCAATGTGGCAGCGGCCGTACAGCCTGCCATGACGGAGACGCTGCCCGAACGGGTGCTGCGAGAAATGAAGTTGATGGGACGGGCGGAGGCCCTGCGCACCGTGCACGCACCTGCCACGCCGCAGGAAGCCGAACGTGCGCAAACACGGCTTCGCTTTGAAGAGCTCTTTCTCCTGCAGTTGACCTTGCTTCAGCACAAGAAGACCGTGACTGAGGACATGCCCGGGGTGCGGTTTGCGGAGGTCGGAGACGCCTTCAACACATTCTACCACAACCAGCTCCCCTTCGAGTTGACCGACGCCCAAAAACGCGTCCTCCGCGAGATTCGAGGTGACCTCAACACCGGTTGGCACATGAACCGGTTGTTGCAAGGAGACGTGGGAAGTGGCAAGACCGTGGTGGCCTTGCTGACTGCTTTGCTGGCCAAAGACAACGGTTACCAAGCGGCCATCATGGCGCCCACAGAGATCCTTGCCCAGCAGCATCTCGAGGGGTTGCGCGAGATGTTGGGTCCGATGGATGTTCGTGTGGAACTCCTCACGGGGTCGGTCAAAGGCGCGGCTCGGAAAACCATTTTGGAGGACCTGAAGACCGGCGAAATCGACATTCTCGTGGGAACCCATGCCTTGATCGAACCGAAAGTGATCTTTGCCAAGTTGGGGTTGGCCGTCATCGATGAGCAGCACCGTTTTGGGGTTGCGCAACGGGCGAAGCTGTGGAAGAAGGCCAAGGTGGCGCCGCACATTTTGGTGATGACGGCGACACCCATTCCGAGGACCTTGGCGATGACCGCGTACGGCGACCTCGATGCCAGCATTTTGGACGAATTGCCTCCGGGGCGGAAACCCATCCAAACGGTGCATCGTACAGATGCGGCCCGTCTGGGGGTGTTCCAGTTTTTGGAAGACCAAATCGCCGAAGGCAGACAGATTTACCTCGTGTACCCGCTGATCGAAGAGAGTGCCACGCTAGATCACAAAGATTTGATGGACGGCTACGAAAGCATCGTCCGTCGCTTCCCGCCGCCACAATATCAGGTGGCCATTGTGCACGGCCGCATGAAGCCCGAGGACAAGGCGTGGGAGATGGACCGATTCGCCAAGGGCCAAGCCCAAATCCTTGTGGCCACCACGGTCATCGAGGTCGGGGTGAACGTCCCGAACGCGAGTGTGATGGTCATTGAAAGCGCCGAGCGGTTTGGGTTGTCCCAATTGCACCAACTCCGTGGTCGTGTGGGGCGGGGCGCAAGCCAGAGCTATTGCATCTTGATGTCTTCTTCGGATCTCGGTCAGGATGCCCGCCGTCGCCTCGAGACCATGTGTCGCACGAACGACGGATTTGAAATTGCCGAAGTGGACATGGAACTGCGTGGCCCAGGAGACGTGATGGGCACCCAGCAAAGCGGGGTTCCCGACCTCAAAGTCGCGGACTTGGTGCGGGACAGGCCTTTGCTTTCCAGCGCGCGTTACCTCGCCCAAAGCGTGCTTGAGGACGACCCCGACTTGGGCCGCCCCGAGCACACGGCGTTGCGAGAAGCGTTGGAAACTGCGTTGAAAGCCCGCAGCAATTGGGTGCGGATTTCCTGACAACAGCGACGAACTTCGGCCCATGCGTCCGTGGATCCTGCCCATCCTTTCCTTGCTCCTTGCGGGTGTTGTGACCTTCTTTCATGTCACCAACCCCGTGGAAGGGGGCGAAGCGGCCAACCCAATGCTTTGGGCTTCGGACGGTTGGACAGAGTGGGTGAAAAGCACGCCGGAGGAGGTGGTGCGTCGGTTGCCAGAGGGATTGGATGTGCCCCCTACCACCTGGGTCAGGGCGTTTTTTGACGAGTCTGGTCATGGATTGTGGCACGCGGAAAATGCGTGGTCGATGCTGCCCGAGGGCTGGAGTCAGAGCGCGTGGCGGGGTGGTTGGTTGAGTGGTTCAGAAGCATCGCTGGCCCGTTGGGAGGAACGCCCGGGAGAGATGGCGGCGCGTTGGCGCGAAGGGGAGACCGGTGCAACGTTGCGTCACACGGACTTTGGGTGGCAACTCCAAGGAGAGGGGGTGCTGTTTTGGCCGCAATCGGATGGGGAGTGCCCCATGGACGATGAACCGGTGCACCCCACGTTGTACGCCCCACGCGGCGCGGGGGTGCCAAGTGAGTGGTGGTCAGGCCGTCTTGGCGAAGCACCCACCGACTTCGAACCCTTGGACGTGGCGTTGTGCCGCGCAGGCATTCGGACGTCCGCTTGGGGAACGCGATGGGATGGCGGGGGCAGGTGGCATGTGGAGCCTCAATGGCGTGAAGACATTGAAGGTTTGGGGGAAATGAAGGGTTGGACGGTGAATTGGGATGGCGACGATGTCATTCTGAACGGTTCCTCGAACTGGACCTGGGAGGTTCTCAAGGAGGAGCACAAAGGTCAAACTCCCTCGTCCACATGGACCGGGACAGCCATGGAAAATGGGGTGGTGGCTTGGGTTCGTCAAGGGCGAGAGGAGACCGACGAGGTCAGATCCTCCACAAATCCGGTGGCGGGCAACGGGGGTGCTGGGCAAGACGGCGTGGTGGGAAGGGTGCGAAACCACAGGACCACGACGGAAATGACTTTGCGTTTGGAGGGTCAGTCGCTTGTCGCTGCGCAAGACGATGGCGCGTCTGTTTGGTCCGTTCCATTGACCTCCTCATTGTTGGAGGGTGGCGCTGTGGAGGTGGATGTCTATGCCAACGGGAAGTACCAAGCCATGTTTTGTGAGCCGAATGGCTTGCACATGGTGGACGTGAAGGGGCGTGAAGTCTCAGGCTTTCCTCTTCAGCCTGCAAAAGGGGAGTGGACGGCTTGGGAACTCGTGGATTACGACAACACGAGGAAGTACCGGTACCTCGTGGCTTCACGGACAAGCGGACTGGTGGAAAATTTCAGAGGGGAAGGGGAACGGACCACCGGTTGGAACCATCGCCCAGGAAGCGAGGTGGAGGTGTCGTCCCCCATTCGTCACATTCGTCACTTGCGTCTGGGTTCGAAAGACTACCTCTACGTGGGACGAGAAAATGGCCAGGTGGAATTGTTGAAGCGCAACGGCAGCACCCGGGCGACCACACCCGTGCGGGTGAATGCCCGCCATGTCCCCATTTTTCGCAAAGGCGCCGATTTGGATGGCACTTCTGTGTTGTACCTCGACGAGTCAGGGTGGGTGCGCGAGTTCACCCTGGGGCAAGGCGAAGAGGTAGGCTTGTCAGGGTTGACGCGTGCAGACCGCATCGAGCAACGCGACGTCGACAACGACGGACGCGACGAGGTGGTCACGTGGCTGCGGGGTGAGCGCTCCGTGTGGAATGCCCGAAATGAACGGGTGAACTGAACGGCTGCGCTGGCTAAGGTGCAGATCAGTCCGACAGCACGGCGCGGCTGATGACAATTTTCTGGACTTCAGAGGTGCCTTCATAGATCTGCGTGATCTTGGCATCCCGCATGAGGCGCTCCACGTGGTACTCCTTTACAAATCCGTATCCTCCGTGAATTTGAACGGCTTCCACGGTTTGCTTCATGGCCACTTCGGAGGCGTAAAGCTTCGCCATGGAAGAGGCCAAATCGTAGTTCTCACCCGCGTCCTTGAGGGCAGCGGATTTCAAGGTCAACAGCCGGGCAGCTTCAATTTGCGTGGCCATGTCCGCGAGCTTGAACGCGATCGCCTGGTGCTTGTGGATTTCCTTCCCAAACGCCTTGCGTTCTTTGGAGTAAGCAAGTGCCAGTTCCATGGCGCCAGAGGCGATCCCGAGGGCTTGGGCGGCAATGCCAATGCGGCCGCCGCTCAGCGTTTTCATGGCAAACTTGAATCCAAACCCATCTTCGCCAATGCGGTTTTCCTTGGGCACTTTGACGTCCTGGAACATCAAGGTGTGGGTGTCTGAACCCCGGATGCCCAGTTTGTCTTCCTTGGCACCGATTTGGAAGCCTGGCATGTCGCGCTCGACGATCAATGCGTTGATGCCGCGGTGGCCTTTGTCAGGGTCGGTTTGGGCGATGACGAGGTACGTTGACGCGCTGTTGCCGTTGGTGATCCAGTTCTTGGTGCCGTTCAGGAGATAGTGGTCCCCCATGTCGACCGCGGTGGTGCGTTGCGAGGTGGCGTCGGAGCCAGCTTCGGGCTCGGAAAGGCAGAAGGCGCCGATTTTTTGGCCTGAGGCAAGTGGGACAAGGAACTTCTCTTTCTGCGCCTCAGAACCATACTTTTGAAGGCCATAGCACACGAGGGAGTTGTTGACGCTCATGCACACGCTGGTGGAGGCGTCGACTTTGCTGATCTCCTCCATGGCGAGCACATAGCTGACCGTGTCCATGCCTGACCCGCCGTACTTGGGATCCACCATCATGCCCATGAAACCGAGTTCGCCAAGTTGACGGATTTCGTCGGAAGGGAAACGTTGGTCGCGGTCGCGCTCAATCACTCCTGGTTTGAGGACGTTTTGGGCGAAATCGCGGGCGGCGTCGCGCACCGCAAGTTGTTCTTCTGTGAGGTTGAGGTTCATTGCCTGCTTCCTTTCATAGAGGTGAAAAAGTCCAAATGTCAGCGTCGTTCGGTCACTCCTGTTGCGCAGTAAATTCCCTCCCGATGCGTGGCGAAGATAACAGCAGGTGCCCTCTCGATGGATGGCATGCCCTCGGTCTGATGAGTGGCACGTCCGTGGATGGCTTGGATGTGGCCTCGGTACAATTCTTTCAAGACGCCCAAACCAAGGCCTGGTCTTTCACCATGAATGCCTTCGCCACGTTTCCCTATCCGGAGGCGTTGCGCGACCAGCTTTGGGATGCCATGACGTTGGGCGCGGAAGACCTCATGCGTCTCGACACAGCCTGGGCGCAGTGGACCGGCAAAGAGGTCAGGGCTTGGATGACAAGCGCGGGGGTGTCCCCCCCTCATGTCGTGGGCTCCCACGGCCACACCGTCTTTCACCGTCCCGACGAAGGGTGGACTTGCCAAATCGGCCATGGCGCCGTCTTGCACGCGCATTTGGGCGTGCCGGTGGTGAGTGATTTGCGGAGCTTGGATGTGGCAATGGGGGGGCAGGGCGCACCCCTGGTGCCTTTGGCAGACCAAATGTTGTTCGGCGACTGGGACGTGGCCCTCAACCTTGGAGGATTCGCCAACCTCAGCATGGACGATGCCGCCGGAACCCGCTTGGCATGGGATGTGGGACCGGCAAACTTGTTGTTGAATCGCTTGGTCCAAACCGTCGGGTTCGACATGGACCGCGATGGGGCCATGGCCGCGGAGGGTTCCGTGTTGCCGCACGTTCTCGAAACGTGGCAATCCCTGCCCTTTCACGGTCAATCCGGCCCCAAGAGTTTGGGCCGAGAGTGGCTTGAGCAGGAGGTTTGGCCCCATGCAGAACATGCCTTGCAAGCACATGCATTGAATGACGTCTTGGCCACGGCCGTGGCGTACGCAAGCTGGGCCGTGGCCCGCGACGTCCCCGCCGGTGCCCGGGTTCTTGTGACCGGCGGCGGGGCTTGCAACCCCACGTTGATGGCCGCACTGAAGCAGGCCACCGCGGAACGAAACGTCACCTGGCACGTGCCGGAAGATGCCTTGGTCCACGGCAAGGAGGCGTTGGTCTTCGCTTGGCTCGGACTGCTCCGGTGGTTGGGGTTGCCCAACGCCTTGCCCAGCGTCACGGGCGCTCGGGTGGCCACGTCTGGCGGCGCCCTTTGGGGGAGCAGTCCCCGAGGCGCTTGACCCTGGTTGAGGTGCAATCGCCAAGGTGGGGTTTGGCCTACCTTCGCAAACGCGACTGAAATGAACCGCATGAAAGACCTACTGAAAGCCTACGAAAACCGCGCACCAGAAATTGTGTTTGCGTGGCAAGACAGCGAAACGGAAGCCCGAGGATGGGTGGTCATCAACTCTTTGAGAGGCGGCGCTGCCGGCGGTGGTACACGGATGAGGAAGGGGCTCGATCAGCGCGAAGTGGAGAGTCTCGCGAAGACCATGGAGGTGAAGTTCACCGTGTCGGGCCCGCACATTGGGGGCGCCAAAAGCGGCATTGATTTCGACCCAGCAGATCCGCGCAAAAAAGGCGTCCTCGAGCGCTGGTACAAGGCGGTGACGCCACTGCTGAAGCACTACTACGGAACGGGAGGCGACCTCAACGTCGACGAAATCCACGAGGTCATCCCGATGACCGAGGCCAACGGGGTTTGGCACCCGCAAGAAGGTGTGTTTTCGGGGCACTTTCAGCCCAACGAAGCCCAAAAAGTGCGCCGCATCGGCAACCTCCGCCAGGGGGTGTCACAACCGGTGGAAGACCCCGCGATCAGCCCAGACGTCCAACGGAAAATTCGCGTGGCGGACCTCATCACTGGTTATGGCGTGAGTGAGTCTGTCCGGCACTACTACGATTTAACAGGGTCCAGCTCGGCTGGCAAAAAGGTGGTGGTTCAAGGTTGGGGCAACGTCGGCGCAGCCGCAGCGCTGTACCTCGCCCAAGCGGGAGCGAGCATCGTCGGCATCATCGACCGCGTTGGCGGGTTGATTCGTCCTGATGGCATGACGTATGAAGAGGTCAAGGAGCTCTTTTTGGCGAAGGAAGGGAATGCGCTCAAGGCCGAGGGGTTGCAATCGTTTGAAGAAGTCAACGCGGCCATTTGGGATGTGGAGGCAGATGTGTTTTTGCCCTGTGCGGCGAGCCGTCTCGTCACGCAAAACCAGGTCGAGCGCATGGTTGCGGCTGGTGTCGAGGTGATTTCGTCTGGCGCCAATGTGCCCTTTGCAGACAACGAGATTTTCTATGGGCCGATTGCGGAATACGCCGACGCGCACATGACGGTCATTCCCGACTTCATTGCCAACTGCGGCATGGCGAGGGTCTTCGCGTACCTCATGGGAGACGAAGACGTCGACATGTCTGACGCGGCCATTTTTGAAGACACGTCGAAGGTGATCCGGACGGCCTTGGCCCACGTTCAAGAGTCCCATTCCGAGGCAACGCACTTCACCGCCAAGTCGTTTGAGCGCGCACTGAATTTCTTGATGTGAAGTTGACCTCCCCTTCTTCGCGGACCGAACATTGAGTCACATCTTGCCTTTACAATACTGACCATGGACATTTTCATTCTCGTCGTTTTCATTCTGGGGTATGCGTTCATCGCCTTGGAGCACAACATTCACATTGACAAGGCGGCTTCGGCGCTGGTGACAGGCACGGTGTGTTGGGCTTTGTTCGTGCTAGGATGGCACGACGTGCCTGCCCACCTTGCTGAGGAATACCAGTTGTTTGCGGCCGATCACGGTGCAAGCGGCCACGGGGGGTTGGCGCAGTTCTTTGAACACAGGCTGCTTCATCACATGGAGGAGATCAGCAGCATTTTGTTCTTCCTCATGGGGGCCATGACCATCGTGGAATTGGTCGATGCGCACGAGGGATTTCGGGTCATCACGGACCGGATTCAGACCCGAAACAAGGTCAAAATGCTGTGGATCGTCTGCATCCTCACCTTCTTCTTCTCCGCGCTGCTGGACAACCTGACCACCTCGATTGTGATGGTGTCGTTGTTGCGCAAACTCATCGACGACCGCCAAACCCGCTGGCTCTTCGCCGGGATGGTGGTCATCGCAGCCAATGCTGGAGGGGCTTGGTCTCCGATCGGAGACGTCACCACGACCATGCTGTGGATCGGCGGTCAGCTGACCACAACCACCATCATCGGGAACTTGATCTTGCCCAGCGTGGTCTGCTTGCTCGTGCCGCTGGCGGTGTTGAGTGTGCGTCTCAATGGCGAAATCGACCGTCCCGTGGCGGATGACAATGAGGAGTGGGATCCGACGACGCCGTTTGAGCGCAATTTGGTGTTTGGCGCGGGGGTGGCGGGCTTGTTGTTTGTGCCCGTGTTTAAGACAGTGACCCACCTTCCTCCCTTCATGGGCATGATGCTCAGCTTGGGGGCGCTGTGGATGCTCACGGAGCGACTTCACCATTCCAAAAACATCGAGGAGAAAGCCCACCTCACGGTGATCGGGGTGTTGCGCAAAATCGACACGGCGTCGGTGCTGTTTTTCCTTGGCATCCTGCTTGCCGTGGCCTCTCTCCAGGAGGCGGGACATTTGTTGCTTGCCGCAGATTGGCTGCGCACGAGCCTGAACGATGTGTACCTCATTGACTTGGCGATTGGTCTGTTGAGTGCCATTGTCGACAACGTCCCGCTCGTGGCTGCGAGCATGGGCATGTACGACGTGGTTCCTGCAGCCGCCGTGACGGATGCGTGGACAGGCATGTTCGTGCAGGATGGGATTTTTTGGCAGTTCCTCGCCTACTGCGCAGGAACCGGAGGCTCGGCCCTGATCATCGGTTCCGCAGCCGGGGTGGCCGTGATGGGCCTCGAGCGCATCGATTTTGTGTGGTACCTCAAGAAAATCAGCTTGTTGGCGGTGTTGGGGTACTTCGCTGGCGCGGGGGTGTATCTGCTGATGTTTGCGTGACGAAAGGCGTTCTCGAAGGATGGCGTTGTGAACCCACAGCGTTGAATAACTGAGGGCCGTAGGGTGGACAAAGGGCCAATATTCTGGGGAACTTGTACGTTCAAACCTGGAATCCTTCCGTCCATGCACTCGACCCTCGCTTTCCTTTTGCTCCAAGCCGCTCCGGATGCGGTGGATGCCGCCCCTGAAATCACAGAGGTGGACGTCAACGTTCTTCAGCTTTTGATGGAGGGCGGTTGGTACATCATGCTTCCCCTTGCGCTGATGAGTTTGATCGGGATGTATGTGTTTTTTGAGCGCTTTTTGGCCATCCAAAAAGCAGACAAGGTCAGCCCCGACTTCATGAACCGCCTGAAGGATTACATCTCGCAAGGCAACTTGAGCAGCGCGCGGAACCTGTGCAGCGACAGCAACACACCCCTCGGACGCATGCTCGACAAGGGCATCAGCCGCATTGGCAAGCCGCTCAAGGACATCAGCGTGGCGATCGAAAACGTGGGCAAGCTCGAAATCTACCGACTCGAGAAAAACCTCAGCACCTTGGCCACAGTGGCCGGTGCGGCGCCGATGGTTGGGTTCTTGGGAACCGTCATCGGGATGGTGAACGTGTTTTTGGACATGGAGGCGGCCGGGACGGTGCAAGTCAGCGACATCTCGTCCGGCACCAAGCAAGCGATGGTGACCACGATTGTGGGTTTGATCGTCGGGATTTTGGCCTTCATGGCCTACAACCATTTGGTGAGCAAAGTCAGCAAAGTGGTGCACCGCATGGAGGCCAACAGCCTCGAATTCATTGACATCCTCGAAGAACCTGCACGCGGATGAACCTCGGCCAACGCAACAAAGTCAGCGTGACAGGCAACATGTCGTCCATGACGGACCTCGTGTTCCTGCTGCTCATCTTCTTTGTCATCTTGTCGACGCTGGTGAGCAACGGGGTGAATGTGGATCTGCCCACCTCCAAGGGCACGACGTCCGTCACCTCCCGCTTGACGGTCAGCATCCAGGAAGACGGCTCTTACCACCTGAACGGAGAGGTTCGGCCCATTTCGCGGGCGGATTTGGAGCCCAAGCTGAAGCTGGAAATGGACAAGCAAGCAGAGAAGGTGTTGTACCTGCAAGTCGACAAAAATGTCCCCACAGGCCAAACCGTCGAGCTCATCGGCATGGCCAAGGCCAACCAGTGGAAGATCATGCTGGGCTCGAACCCGGCCAGTACCAAGTAATCCCCTGCGACCCTCATGTCGAACAAGGAACAACTCGAGCAAGCGCGCGTCTCTCTGGAGAAGCGCAACCAACGACAAGCCGCTGCGTTGAGCGGCCTCTTGTTCGTGGGGGTGCTCGCGCTGTGTTTCTTTTTGACGGCCTTCACGATCCAAGACCCGCCGCCAGGAGAGCAATTCGTCGCGGTGGGCTTCGCGGACCTTGGCTCCACGGACGAGGCGGGCGGCGACACGGAGTCGGAAACCCCCAGCGAGGTGGTGCAGGAAGCGGAGGAAGAATCCGTGGCGGCTTCGGAGCCAGAGCCGGTGGTGGAAGAGTTCGCGGAAGAGGTTGTCACGCAGGAATCCAGTGAGATGGCTGTGAACGTCAAGCCAGACCCCGATCCAGAGCCGGAGCCCGATCCTGAACCGGTACGCCAAGACCGCACGGCCCATTTGTTTCGCAATCCAGGGGATCCCAGCGCCGGCGGCGGGGGGTCTCAAGGCAGCACCCAAGGCACGGGCAACGAAGGGGAGGAGACCGGCAAAATCGAGGGGCGTGGTGTGGTTTCCGGGGATGTCGGGGAAGGCTTGGTCGGAGGCGGAAGCATGATTGGCGACCCGAGGCTGGACGAGAAGCCCCAAGAGGCCGGCACCGTCCGCATGCGTATTCAAGTCGGTGCAGACGGCAAGGTCATCAGTGCGAGTCCGGTGTATGAATCCAGACTGACGACCCTGACGGATTCCTACCACGTCAAACTGGCGCAACGGGCGGCGATGACTGCCCGGTTTGATGCCAGTGCGACGCAGAGCCGTCGTTTGGGCTACATCACCATCACTTTCGACCTTGAGTGACTTGACCTACGCCGAAGCGGTGAATGCCTTGTTCACGCAGCTTCCCATGTTTCAACGGCAAGGTCCCGCGGCTTACAAGGCGGATTTGAGTGCGACGCGCCTGGTGTGCGCGGCATTGGGGAACCCTGAGAAGGCATTGAAGTTTGTGCATGTGGCCGGGACCAACGGCAAAGGCACGGTCTGTCACATGGTGGCGGCGGCGCTGCAGCAAGCGGGCCATCGCGTGGGGCTTTTTACGTCCCCCCACCTCGTGGACTTTCGCGAACGGATTCGTGTCAACGGAGCGTGCATTCCCGAGAAGGCTGTGGTGGACTTTGTGGGGCGCTGGCAAGCGTCTGCTGGGGCGTGGGGCACGCCGTCGTTTTTTGAGTTGACGTTTGGGATGGCGCTCGTTCATTTTGCCCAGTCGAAATGCGATGTGGTGGTGTTGGAAACGGGGATGGGCGGGCGGCTGGATTCGACCAACGTCATTCCGGCACCTGAGGTGGCGGTGGTGACCAACATAGGATTGGATCACCAAGCGTTCTTAGGGCCGGACATTCGAAGCATTGCCAAGGAAAAAGGGGGCATTTTCAAAGATGGGGTGCCCGTCGTCCTTGGCCCCATGAGGCCCGAGGCCCAGTCGGAATTGCTGGCTGCTGCTTTGCGGTCGTCTTCGGAGGTGCACTTTGCGCGTGACGTGGAAGGCGAGGCGTCGGCACGCCTTCACGAGGAAGCGTCGTTTGTGACGCGTCAAAACCTGAGCACGGCGCTGGCCACCTTGAAGGTCCTTCAGGCGAATGGGTGGGTGATTTCAGGGGAGGCCATTCATTCTGGATTGTCAGACTACGCGGCAATCACGGGCCAACGCGGCCGATGGCAGGAGATCGCCGTTCCGGGGCGGCCTCTTGTCATTTTGGATGGGGCACACAACGTCGATGGGGTTTCGGCCATGGTACGTGCTTTGGAAGCCAAGGTCAAATCTCGAGGCGGAAGGTTGTGGGTGATTTGGGGCGCCGTGGCGGACAAGGATCACAATGAGGTGATGTCGTTGTTGCCTGAACATGCGTCCTACGTGTGGTGCGCGGCGGACATCCCTCGTGCCATGGAGGCGTCCAAGGTCGCCACGCTGCGACCGGCATTGTCAGGAGCCGTGGTGAGTGGTCCAGTCGAGGCGCTGGCCCATGCGTTAGACGCCGCAGGGGAAAACGATGTGATTTGGGTGGGTGGAAGCTTGTTTGTGGTGGGGGATGTGTTGCGGGATGCACCGCAGCGATTTGCGGATTGGCCGGTCTGAAACACGGTTCCGGGAGGAGACTACCTCCCTCGCGCTGCTCGGTCGGTGGACCCTGGAGGGCCCCTGACTCAAACGGTTCCACAAATTCATCCCCGCCCTCTGGGCGGTGCTGTTTTTTTGATGCCCTCCATGCACTCAAGCAAGCTTGTCGCATGATTGGGCATCAAAAAGCCCCTGCTTTGCAGGGGCCTTTGTGGGGTGCTTTGAGTGGGCGGTGAGGGACTCGAACCCCCGACCCCCTCGGTGTAAACGAGGTGCTCTGAACCAACTGAGCTAACCGCCCGGGGACCGCGAAGATAGCGAAGTATGTTTGTTGCCCCATGACCCATCAACAAGCATCTCTTACGCGCAGCACGTGGCCCTGGCATGACGCATGGCTTCGGCTCAGAGACACGGCGGTCGTTGCTTCTTGGGTTGGCACATCTTGGAGGAAGCTCCATTCTCCCACGTTGTTTGAATGGGGCAGGGCACTTCAATCCAACCCCCGCCATTGGCCCCATGCAGTCGTGCAAGGCGCGGACCCCACAAGTGAACGAGCCATTGCCCTTTGGCGTCGGGAGTTGTCTCAATGCCGGGAGATTTTGACGCGCCGCGATTTGGGAGCAGGCCAACGCGCTTCAGGACAAAAGAAAACGTCGATGGTTGTCAAAGAACTGGCGACCCAATCGCTCACCCCCGCGTCGGACGCTCAGGCAATGTGTCGTTGGTTGCGTTGCGTGGCACCGCAAGGGCGGTTTCTCGAGTTGGGAACCTCTCTCGGGGTCATGGCTGCGCATGTGGCCGCAACGGGGTGGGAGGTGAAGACATGGGAGGGATGTCCAGACACTTTGGGTTGGGCCCAAAAGGGATGGGAGTCCCTCGGTTTGGCGAATCGGATTCAAGCCCAATGTGGAGACTTCATGGAATTGGTTCGAGACTTGGGGGAAGAAGAGCGGTGGGATGTGGTGTATTTGGACGGATTTCATGAGGAACATGCCACTCTGTATTTGGCGGATGCGCTGTCATCGCACATCTCTCAAGTGTTGGTGATTGATGACATTTCTTGGAGTTCGGGCATGCATCGTGCGTGGCGGACACTTCAAGAACGGCCAGAGTGGCGGGTCAGTTTTTCGTGGCGGGGCAGGGGGTTCCTTCTCAAAGCGCCTCACATGGAGCGGCAGCGGTTTCAATTGTCATGACAGCGGGGTGCGTTTGACACGAGGACACCCTCCGGGTCCTTGTGGACACACGGATTCTTCTTCCTACCTTCGGAGTCCCAAAACCACGAGATATGAAAACCTGGATGATGTCCCTCGCTGTGCTCGCCATGGCAACCACAATGACCGCCCAAGACGCGAGAATTTCAAGTGAAAAAGACGCGAGAGGGGGTGTGTATCGGACGAACATTCAATCAGGAGAGTTCTACGGAACTTTGGTTGCGTTCAAGCAGGCGAACAATGAATTGATCCGATTCAACGTCGACGACATTGTGCTTCGGGCCACGAGAGATCAAGATTTTTTGAAAGCGGTCAACAGCTTGAAGACGTTTCGTTTCGACAATGTGGGTCAAGCGTTGAACGTGCTGGCTTCTCATGGATGGCAGGTGCGGTCCACCATGGTGCTTGAAGGCCGGAGTGGTGAAGAAAAGCACTTCTTGATGGCGAGACCGGTGAGCAACATCATGCCTTTGTCTCCATGGCTCGACACCAACGCCAAGGGGCGTTCCGGCCAAAAGTAATTCCGCGCATTCACGGGATTTGGCTTGTGCGCGTCTTGGGCGCGTATGTTCTCCTGCAATTCAGTTGGTGGGCTTACCTGCTGGCCAACGCGGGTGGCGAGCGCGAGCGCTGGATGGTGCTTGGAGAAGGCTCTGTGTTCGCAGCATTGCTTGTGCTGGGATTGGTGCGCCTCGAGCGCAACTTCAAGAAAGAGCAACGGAGGCTGGCTCGTGAGCGAAACCTGCTCTTGGGGGTCACCCACGAGTTGAAAACACCCCTTGCCAGTGTGCAATTGGGTGTGGATTCCTTGAAGAGATTGTCATTGTCTGAGGCCGATCGCGCCACTGTGTTGGAGAACATTCAACATGGTGTTTGGGACTTGGGGCACCGAGTGGAAGACATGCTCGTGGCGACCAGGCTGCAACGTCAAACCGACGTGCAAGTCTCCTCTTTTGACTGGGGCGAGATGGTGGACGACGCCGTCCGTCGTGTCGGAGACATGCACCGCAGTCGCGTGGAGGTTTACAAGGGTCAAGGACCTCAAGAAGTCCGTGGAGATCGGGCCCTTTGGGTGTTGTCGGCATCCAACCTCATTGAGAACGCCCTGAAATACAGCGAAGGAAAGGTGGAGGTACGGGTAGAATTTCGAGGCTCGGATGCCCTGCTCGAGGTAACAGACGAGGGGGAGGGCATCTCCAAGGCCGACCGGGAGGCGGCTCGTGCGCCCTTCGTTCGGCTCCAAGAGGAAGGGTCGGGCACGGGGCTGGGACTTCACCTCGTTTCTCAAACCGCACTCTTGCACGGCGCCCAAATGGACATGGTCGACCTCGACCCCCAAGGATTTTCGGTGCGGTTGGTTTGGCCTCAGAGACGTTGAGTCAGCCCATACCTTTGCCGCGTGAAAACGGCATTGATCATCCTGGATGGTTGGGGCCTCGGCAATGCCGACGGCAACAACGCGATTGAAGTGGCAGAGACGCCCTATGTGGACAGCCTGAACGCCCACACGCCACACGCCACGCTGCGCACGGACGGCGAACACGTGGGGCTTCCTGATGGCCAAATGGGCAACAGCGAAGTGGGGCACATGAACATCGGTGCGGGCCGTGTGGTGTACCAAGATCTGCTGCGCATCGACCGGGCAGTGTCGGACGGTTCGATGGCGAAAGAGCCCGTGCTGCAAGAGGCACTGCGCGCCGCTTCAGAACCCGGAAAGCGCCTCCACCTCATGGGGTTGGTGTCTCGAGGTGGGGTGCACAGCCAACAGGCCCATTTGCACGCGTTGGTGGATGCGGCAGAGGCTGCGGGGGTTCCAGACTGTGTGATCCACGCCTTCACCGATGGCCGGGACACTGCGCCCCAAATGGGCACGACCTACCTCGCAGACCTCGAATCCCACCTGGCAGGAAAGCAAGCCCGCATCGCGTCTGTGCACGGCCGCTACTACGCCATGGATCGGGACAAGCGTTGGGAGCGCATTGCGCAGACCTACCGCGCCTTGGTGGGAGAAGTTGAAGAACGACATGCCTCGGCGGTGGCAGGCGTGCAGGCCCACTATGACCAAGACATCACCGACGAGTTTGTGGTGCCGTTCCAAATCGAAGGGGTCGATGGACACATCCGTCCGGGCGACGTGGTGCTCTGTTTCAACTTCAGAACGGACCGATGCCGCGAAATCACCCAAGCCTTGACGCAGCAGTCGTTTCCCGACCAGGACATGACGCCGGTGTCGTTGCACTACGTCACCATGACCAACTACGACGAGAGTTTCACGGGAGTGCAGGTGCTCTACGACAAACCCAATTTGGTCAATACGCTCGGGGAAGCGGTCAGCACGCAAGGCTGCACCCAACTTCGGATGGCCGAAACAGAAAAGTACCCCCACGTGACCTTCTTCTTGAGTGGAGGTCGCGAGGAACCATTCGAGGGGGAGCAGCGCGCCATGGCAGCCAGTCCCAAAGTGGCCACGTACGACTTGCAACCCGAGATGTCCGCACCGGAACTCACAGAGAAGGCCATGGAAGCCTTGACGTCATGGAAGCCCGATTTCTTGTGCTTGAATTTTGCCAACCCAGACATGGTGGGCCACACGGGCGTGTTCGAGGCCGTGGTGAAGGCCGTCGAGACCACAGATCAGTGTTTGAAGCAAGTGATGGAAACCGCCAAAGCGGAGGGCTATGCAGTGGTGGTCATCGCAGACCATGGGAACGCAGACCTCGCCCGAAATACCGACGGCACGCCGCACACAGCGCACACGACCAACCCCGTGCCGATTTGGGTGCACGGTCCAGAAGGAACTACAGTCAGCGACGGCATCCTCGCAGATGTTGCCCCAACCATCCTGAAATTAATGGGTCTCAAGCAACCGGTTGAAATGACCGGTCAGTCGCTCGTGTAAGGGCAGGCCTTATTTCTGACGCAGCAGGGTGAGTTCTCCTGTTTCTCGAAGTCCATCGGCACGGAGCAACACCCATTGGTAGGAGCCTTCCGGCGCATCGTTGCCGTTGGCGTACCGACCATCCCAGTACAGCTCAAATTCTGCATCTGTGGCGGTTTCGTCTTGGAAAACGACGGTTCCGAAACGGTTGTAGATCAGGAGTCGAGACCCCATGAATCCATCGAGACCACGGATTCGAAAGGTGTTGTTGCCGCCAACGCCATCAGGCGTAAAGACATTGGGAACGACGCAGTCTCTTACGCGAATCAAAGCCTCCGTTTGATAGCCACAGGTGTCCACGAGGGTGAGCACTCCTTGCCAAGTGTCTTCGACGACATCGGCAGAGATTCCATTCAGCTTCCACCGATCACCGTTGGCAGAGACGTCCACGGTCAATGGGGCATCCGGACTGCTGGTGATGAAAGAGACGCCATTGTAAAGCACATCCTCAACCAGGATGCCCGAGTTGAATGCTGGGAAGTCTTGTTGGGCTCCTCCGCAAATTTCAGCCTCTGTCATGACAGGATACAGCACCTCTTGCTCAAACGAAAACGACTTTCCGCATTGGTCGATCACAATGAGTTCAACGATGTGGCTCGACTGCAATTGTCCTTCAGCGTCCGTCATCGTGAACAACGAGTCAAACGAGGTCACCCAATCGGCGGGGTCTTCCGAGGCATTGTTCCACTCATTGCCGTCCCAAACGTAATTGAAGGGGCCATATCCTGAAACGTCATCGTATCCAAGAACTTGGGTTCCATCCAAGTTTTGACAGCCGATTTCTGACGCAGTGGCTTCCACAGGAATCGGATCGAGAATCACCACCTTCGATGTGGTGGAGATCAGTTCCCCACAGCCATTGATGTATTCGTACGTGATGACGACAAATTCCACGCCTTCATTGGCCCCATCGTCGACCACCCCGAGGGTGATTTCGCTTTCGGTTTGGCCGGGATTCATGATGACCTCGTTGAACGTGTCACTGTAGTCCAACCCAAGAACTGCGGACCCCCCGAGATCAAGGTACAGTGTGTCGAGGAGCTCAGATTCCACTTCAGGTCGGATGACCGTGAACCGCGCGTCGTTGCAACCCTCGATGATGACAGCGTCAATGACAGTCTCTTGACCATCCACAGTCACAATGAGCTCGTTGTTTTCCGACCACTCTTCGAAGGGGAACGATTCACCGTTGGGGTAGTTGAAGACGGAAGGAAGACCCACCGACGATTCATAGGGGACCAGGTTTTCAAGTCCTCCTGCAGAGAAAGGCACAGCGTCAGCCTCGAGATTCACCGCATTGGAGCTGAATGAACCGGCCTCAAGCACCACAAAAGACTCCAGCGCGGTGTCAGATCCATCGGCAATCGCGAGTTTGATGTGATACGTTTCTCCACACTGCACAGCGGCTTCGGCCGTGAAGGTGGTGGTGTAGCCGTTGGTGCAGATGCCTTGTTGGCTGGGATTGTCGATGTAATAGGCGCTGTTCGTGACGTTGTTCACAGAACTGATGGTGACGGGAAGCTGGGGGTCAGACTCGGGAACTTGGGCAATGTTGATGGCACCATCGGGAAATCCTGCCGGAGAGGCGTAGGGGCCGGAGATGCCCGGCCCACTCAAGAAAAAGGCAAAAATGTCGTTGTAGGTGGTGTTGACGTAGGTCAGGTATTCGTCTGACCCGAATACGTAGTTGAATGCGATGCTGTCTCCTCCTGCCTCAAAGTCAAACTCCAGGATGCACACGTCGTTCACACTGCTGACCGTGAAGGATTGGTTGATGAGTGGAGGCACGGAATTGGCCACGTTCAGCAAATCAGCGTCGGCCACCGCTCCCCCCAAACAATCTGTACAAAAGCCTTCGCACGTCGCATCGTCGGTGTTGAGCATGAGTCCTGACTCCACCGAAAACACTCCGGCTCCGTTTTCCAGCAAGCCCAATTGGGCAAAGCTACCTGTGTAAGTGATGTTCGTTGCAGTCACACCGTCGCCAAGCAGTATTTCTTGGATGTACTCCTCGGCCGTGGCGTATGGTTGGGTGATGGTCACCTGTCCGCACAAGTCATGGGAAAAAACAAGGGTTGCTGCAGCGAGACAGAGGGTTCTGAGAGAGAGGGTCATGGGCTGGGTTCCAGTGATTCTGAGAAGGCGGTATTCTCCAAACTTACAAAAGGTGTTGAGGGTTGTTTGGGGGCGTCAAACCTAACTTCGCACCATGGCTGGTGGACAACCTTTGATTCACGCGCGGGACTTGCGCAAGACGTACCATGTTGGAGATCAGGTGGTTCACGCATTGGATGGGTTGGATTTGGACATTCACGCCAACGAATACGTGGCCCTGATGGGCCCGTCAGGCTCCGGAAAGTCCACGCTGATGAACATGCTCGGATGCCTCGACAGCCCGACGTCAGGAACCTACATTCTGAATGACCAGGACGTCAGCAGGCTGGAGGACGATGCCCTCGCGGACATCCGCAACCGGGAGATCGGTTTTGTGTTTCAGACCTTCAATCTTCTGCCTCGCTACACCGCCTTGGAAAACGTGGCGCTGCCCATGGTCTATGCGGGGATGAGCAAAGCCGAGCGCATGGCGCGTGCGGAGGAGGTGCTTCACCAGGTGGGTCTGGGGGACCGCATGGACCACCGTCCCAACGAATTGAGTGGGGGACAGCGACAACGCGTGGCCGTGGGGCGGGCCTTGGTCATGAAGCCGAGCATCATCTTGGCCGACGAGCCGACGGGCAATTTGGACACCGCCACCTCGCAAGAGGTGATGGAGCTGTTTGGGGACATCCAAAAGGCCGGAAACACGGTGATTCTTGTGACCCACGAAGAGGACATCGCGGCGTATGCCCAACGCACGGTTCGATTGCGAGACGGTCGGGTCGAGTCGGACGCCTGACGCGTGAAATTCCTGCCCTCGGCGAGGGGAAGCCGGGCACTCTGTCTTTACTTTGTACATGGACCCTGCGAGGCAGGGCAAAGCCATTGACATGACGGATTCTCAGACCTCCAAGCGCACGCGCATTTCCCTTTTGTTGAACGACTCCATGGTGGGTCAAACCCTCCGCGTATGCGGGTGGGTTCGGACGTTTCGCAACGACCGATTTCTCGCCGTGAATGACGGCTCGACTTTGCAGAATTTGCAATTGGTGGTGGACAAGGATTCCACGGACCCCGAGGTGCTCAAACAACTTCACACCGGTGCCGCCATTGATGCGGTGGGCGAGTTGGTGGAGAGCCAGGGAGGGGGGCAGGCCACAGAGCTCAAAGTGACGGCGCTGGCGGTGCTTGGTGGTGCCGATCCTGAAGAGTTTCCCATCCAAATGAAGCGGCACAGCTTGGATTTCCTTCGGGAAAAAGCCCACTTGCGGTTCCGCACCAACACGTTTGGCGCGGTGTTCCGTGTGCGTCACGCTTTGCAATACGCCGTGCACACGTTTTTCCACGAACGTGGATTCTATCAGTTGCACACGCCCATCATCACGGGAAGTGACGCTGAAGGCGCGGGAGAAATGTTCCGCGTGACCACCATGGACTTGGACAATCCCCCGCGCACCGAGGACGGCGCCGTGGACGTTAGCCAGGATTTCTTTGGCAAAGAGTCCAACCTGACCGTGAGCGGCCAGCTCGAGGCCGAGTTGGGTGCCATGGCGTTGGGTCAGGTCTATACGTTTGGCCCCACGTTCCGCGCAGAAAACAGCAACACCTCTCGGCACCTCGCAGAATTCTGGATGATCGAGCCGGAAATCGCCTTTGCCGACCTCAAGGACGACATGACACTTGCGGAGGATTGTTTGAAGTACGTCTTGGGTTACGCCTTGGAGCACTGCGCGGAGGACCTCGCCTTCTTGGAGAAGCGGGAATTGGATGCGGAGAAACAGTTGCCCCAAGCGGAGCGTCACGAGCACCCCCTGCGCGTGCGGTTGCAGGCGGTGGTGGACGCACCCTTCACCCATTTGACGTACACCGAGGCCATCGATTTGCTTCGCAACTCCAAGCCCTACAAGAAGAAGAAATTCAAGTTTCCCGTGGAGTGGGGTGTGGATTTGCAGAGCGAGCACGAGCGTTGGTTGGTCGAAAAGCACGTCGGCGGTCCTGTCGTCGTGACGGACTATCCTGCGGGCATCAAAGCGTTTTACATGCGGGCCAACGACGATGGCAAGACCGTGGCGGCGATGGATGTGTTGGTGCCGGGCATTGGCGAGATCATTGGCGGAAGTCAACGTGAAGAACGCCTCGATGTGCTGAAGCAAAAGTGTGCGGACTTCAACATTCCGGAGGACCACGTGTGGTGGTATTTGGAGACTCGAAAGTTTGGGTCGGCGCCGCATTGTGGGTTTGGCATGGGATTTGAAAGGCTGGTGATGTACGTCACGGGCATGACCAACATCCGCGACGTGATTCCCTTCCCGAGAACCCCGCTGAACGCAGAATTCTAACGCATGCTCAAACAGAGTCTCCAACAAAAGCTTCTCCAGAAGCTGTCGCCCCAGCAGATTCAGCTGATGAAGCTGTTGCAGGTGCCCACGTTGGAGCTCGAAGCACGCATCAAGCAAGAACTCGAGGCCAATCCGGCGTTGGAGGAAGGCATGGAGCGCGACGAATCCCTGGACGATTTGGACGTCCAAGAGCAAGAGACGTCGGATGCGTTGGAGGACTTTGATTTTGACGAATACCTCGACGACGAGACGCCGGATTACCAATTGAGTGTTCGCAACCACGGCGCCGATGTCGAGGATCGGGACATTCCCTTGGGAAGCGGAGCGTCCTTCAGGGAGTTGCTCGTGGACCAACTTGGATTGTTGGACGTGTCGGTGGAGATTCGCGCGCTTGCAGAGCACGTCATTGGCCATCTCGATGACGATGGGTATGTGCGCCGCGACTTGGAGAGCATTGTCAATGATTTGGCCTTCACCCAAGGCATCGAGGTGCCCAAATCCCAACTGGAAGAGGCCCTTGCGGTGGTCCAAACCTTGGATCCCGCTGGCGTCGGCGCCCGGGACTTGAAGGAGTGCTTGGCCTTGCAGGTCGCGAGGAAGCAGGAGGACAAGGCAGAGGATGACCCTCGACAAGAGGCCCTTGCGCGGGCAGCAGCCTTGCTGGGGGACCATTACGAGTCCTTCATCAAGAAGCATTACGACAAGCTCCAAGTGGCGTTGGATCTCAGCGAGGACGAGTTGCGCGCTGCGTTGGACGAGCTGACCCGACTCAACCCCAAGCCAGGCAACGCCGGCAGCGAGTCCTCGCGGGTCGTGCACCACGTGATTCCCGATTTTTTGTTGTCCGTGGATGGCGAAGACATCGTGCTGCAACTCAATGGCCGGAACGCGCCTGAGCTGCGCGTGAGCCGCACCTACCGTGAAATGATGGACACTTATGCGCAGGGGGGGAAGCAAGACAAATCCACCCGCGAGGCCCTGACGTTTGTCAAGCAGAAAGTCGATGCGGCGAAGTGGTTTGTGGACGCCATCGTCCAGCGCCAAAAAACGTTGACGCAAACCATGCAGGCCATTGTGGAGCACCAGCGTGCCTACTTCTTGAGCGGCGACGACGTTGATTTGAAGCCCATGATTCTGAAAGACATCGCCGAGCGCATCGGGATGGACATCAGCACGGTGTCGCGCGTCGCGAACAGCAAATACGTCCAAACGCCCTACGGCACCCTTTCGTTGAAGTCGTTCTTTTCGGAGGGCATCAGCACAGACAGTGGGGAGGAGGTCAGCTCGCGGGAGGTCAAAAAAATCCTCCAAGACGCCATTGCGGAGGAAGACAAGCGCAAGCCGCTCTCCGACGAAAAACTCGGCGTCCTACTCAATGCCAAGGGCTACAACATCGCGCGACGGACCGTTGCCAAGTACCGTGAGCAGCTTGGCCTTCCTGTCGCAAGACTTCGAAAAGAGCTTTGATGACGAGGCTCGCCAAGATGGTCAGTGCGGTGTTGCATCCGTTGTGCATGCCCCTCTTCACGTTGGGTTTGCTGCTCGCGACCGACGGGTACTTGGCGCACCGCTTGGGCTTGTTTGCCTACCTCTTTGTTCTCCTGTTGATCAACACCTTGGCGCCTGCCCTTTCGATGTTCATCCTCAAGAAGCGTGGGGTCATCAGCGACTGGGACATCCGCATGAGAAAGGAGCGACCCTGGCCATTCCTGTTGGTGCTCGCCTATTACCTCATGGCCTACGTCCTTGTGGTGAACAGCACGGCGGTTGAAGTGCCCGTCTTTTACCAACATGTCCTGCTCTCGCTGGTGGTGGCCATCGCGTCTGCATGGGTGGTCACTTGGAAGGCCAAAATCAGCATGCACATGCTCGCCCAAGGCGGCATCATGGGGGTGTATCTGCACGTGGCGATGACAGACCAAATGTGGAGCCTGGCTTGGGTCTCGCTGCTGATTTTGAGTGCGGGCCTCGTGGGATGGAGTCGACTCCAGCTCGGAGCGCACAACGCAGGCCAAGTCTACACCGGCTATGTGCTCGGGGTGGCCACCGTGTGGATCACGCTTTTTTGAGGCGTTGCTGCCAGCGCCATGCGTCGGCGAGGGACGTCTCGAGGTCGCGTTGTGCCTTCCATCCCAATTCCTCCTTCGCCCGTGTGGCATCTGCCCAAATCGCCACAACGTCTCCGCTTCTGCGCGCACCCATGCGGTAGGGAACGGCCTCACCTGTGGCCCGTTCAAAGGCCTGGATGACCTCAAGCACCGAGGCACCCCGTCCCGTACCCAAGTTGAACGCCCGCACCACGGGCGCTTCGCCCTTTTGGTCAAAGCACCACTCCAGGGCGGCGACATGCGCTTCTGCGAGGTCCATGACGTGCAGGTAATCCCGAATGCACGTGCCGTCGGTGGTGGGATAGTCCCCACCAAACACCGTCAGCGTCCCCCGAATCCCAGCCACGGCTTGGGTCAGAAAGGGGATCAGGTTGTTGGGCACTCCGAGGGGAAGTTCCCCGATGACGCCGCTTGGATGCGCGCCGATGGGGTTGAAATAGCGCAGGAGCGCCACGCGATGTCCAGGATGGGTCGCAGCGTGGTCACGGAGGATGCGTTCTGAAGCTTGTTTGGTCCAGCCGTAAGGAGACTCCGCATCCTGGAAAGGCGTGCGCTCATCCACAGGAACGTGCTCCGGCTCGCCATACACCGTGCAACTCGATGAAAACACAATGTGCTTGACTTCAAAGGATTTCGCGACGTGAAGAAGGGTTCCCAAGCCACCCACGTTGTTGGAAGCGTACATGGCTGGCTCATCCACACTTTCCCCCACAGCCTTGTGAGCGGCAAAGTGAAGGATGCCTTCAATGGCATGGCCCATGGCGGCGTGATTTCGAAACAAGGCAGTCAGCGCTTCTTCGTCTCGAACATCCAATTGATGGAACGGCACATCCTGGCCGCAAAGCGTCCTCACCCCATGCACGGCTTCCATGTTGGAGTTGTGCAGGTTGTCCAAGAGCACAGGTGTGTATCCCGCTTCGTGCAGGGCCACGGCCGTATGGCTGCCGATGTATCCGGCGCCGCCGGTGACCAACACGTGGGGCTTCTTGGATTGAGGCATGGTGCGAATCTACGCCGGAGGAGGGTGGATGTAACTTTATTATACGGAAAGCCGTAACCCCGAACATGGACCGTCACTACGACTTGACATATCTCAATCAGGTGTTTCATGGGAACGAGTCCATGGTCCAAGAAATCGTGCATCTCTTCCTGAGTCAGGCGCCCCAATTTGGCCACGACATGACGACTTGTGCTCAGGAGGGACGTTGGGCAGATTTGCACCCCCTCGCGCACAAGCTGAAATCCAGTGTCAACATGCTTGGCATGCGTGGTTTGGTTCCAATGGTCTTGGACATTGAGCGGATCAGCAAGTTTGGGGAGGATCCTTCGGCTTTGCCTGAATTGGTGTCCATGTTGACCCGGGACATGGAGGTGGCGTGCCGCGTGCTTTCGCAAGACCTCAGCGAGTCCGTGGCAGGGCAGAACCAACGCTCGAAGGGCCTGAGACGGGCGTAAAACCACGGACGAGTTGACCGTACCTTCGGGGCATGTCTGCGCCGGAGGATTCACTCTTTCAACTTTCACTTGAAGCTTGTCGAGCGCGCTTGACGACGTCTTCCCAGCCTTTGGACGTGGTGCGTCCATGCACGGTTGGCGATGGCATTGAACAGTGGTCGTCGGAGGAATTCGATGACTTGCTGCTGCGATGGCGTGAGGACAAGGCCGCGCAATGCGGCCTTTGGGTTCCGGCTTCAGGCGCGGCAACCCGAATGTTTGGGTTTTTGCGATCAGACGAAGAGGCCCAATCCAAGCTTTGGCAAGCTGCAGACCGACTTGCATTTGGAAAGGCTTGGAAGGACGCTGTGCACAGGCGGTTTGGTTCCAATGAGCACGTCCAAGCGACCGAGGCGTGTGAAGTGTTGTGGCACCTCATGGAGGGGGGAAGCATCCCCAAGGGTCTTGTGGCCTTTCACAGTGGAGCGGATGGAGACGAGTCAGAAAATGCATTCGACGCTCACCTTGCCTTGTGGCGTGAGATTTTCCCCAACCGCACCAAGGTGTGGTTCACCGTGCCCGAGGCCAAACACGCGGACATTGATGCCCATTTGAGTGCCTCCGAATTCGCGACCAACACAGACTGGCACCTGCCTTTCCAGTCCCCCAGCACGGACACCCCTGTGCTCGACAAGGATGGAGCGTGGTTGACGGATACCCAAGGACAAGTGGTCCGACGTCCTGGCGGACACGGGGCACTTCTTCCTCTGCTCCAGGAGGCCGCTGTGCCTTTGATTGTGATCCGAAACATTGACAATGCCCCTTCCCCAAGCCTGCGCGAATTGCGGGCAAAATGGACCGTGGCCATGTTGTCGGCGTGTGACGCCTGGGTGGAGGAACGGGAGCGCCTGCGCAGGGAATTGACCGACTCGCACCGAATGCTTGAGACAGTACAGGATTGGCTGAACGCCTCAGGTGCCGGCATCGAGGAAGGCACCACATTGTCCGTGACGGAAGCAGCGGCATGGCTGGACCGGCCCATGCGCTTGGTTGGGATGGTTCGCAATGAAGGTCAGCCCGGCGGGGGGCCGTTTTGGGTTCGCGTTCAGTCCGGCACGGACCGCGGTCTTGTGCGTCCACAAATCGTGGAGTCCATTGAATTTGGCATGCACAACAAGCACCTCATGGCCCAGGCGACCCATTTCAACCCCGTGGACATGGTATGTGCCTTGCGCCCAAGCCAGTCACTTTCGGAGTTTGTCGATGCATCGCGGTACATGAAGGCGACCAAAACCATGCAGGGACGCGAGGTCACCGTGTTGGAGCATCCTGGGTTGTGGAACGGAGGCATGTCGGGATGGCTGACGCGGTTTGTTGAAATCCCGTCGGCGTGTTTTCAGCCTGTGAAATCGGCGTTGGATTTGATCGATCGAACTTGATCAGAAGATTCCGTCCTTGAAAAAACTTGGATGCAAAAAAACGGCCCGAACCGAGGTGGTTCGAGCCGTTGGGTCTGTCATTCAATGTTGTGAGGCGGGAGAATCAGCGCTTCATGATCGTGATGTTCTTCACGTTGTCTCCTTGGATGACGCGGAGGGCGTAGTATCCTGGGCGCTCAATGTCGCGGGTTTCAAACGTGATTTCACCTTCTTGGTTCTTCACGAAGACCAAGTCTGAGCGCAACACGTTTCCTGAGAAGTCGAGAAGCTGGATGATGGCTTTTCCGTCAGCGGCATTCTCGAGACGCACAGAAATGCGGTCAGAGAAAGGGTTGGGGAAGGTCGTGATTTTGGCATCCTGCAGTTGGGCACGTGCGGGCGTCTCGTCCGCTTCTTCGATGTACGCGGTGAACTCCAAGTTGCCTTCAATCGTGGCTCCATTTCGCTTGCACACTCCTTCACGACCCTGCGAGTTGGTGTGAATCAAAAGGCGTTTGTTTTCCAAAGTTTTGATGCCAAACATCAACTGGTCACCTTCGTTCACGCGGATGTCGAGGGGGAGGTTCAACACGCCGTTTTCGATGTTGCGGCTGCGAATCTCCTGGGCGTAGAGCGTCTCGCCCTCTGCGTTCTTGAGGAAGAAACGACCCTTCAAGTCCTCAAATGAAGTGTGAATGGCTACGGAAAGGTGATCCATCACACCTTTGGAGCAAGCCGTGAACGTTTGGGAGACCGTGCTGCCAAAACCATTCAACTTCACGTAGTTGTCGTGACCGACGACTTGCGTCTTGCATTGACCTTCCAAAGCGCGGTTTTGTGGAGCGTCGTCGCCGCGTGTCTCACGCATGGCCGATGCCTCGTTCAGGTCTCGGCTCAAAATGCTCAAGGTGCAAGTCAACTCACCGCGCACAGGATTGCCTTGGTTCCAAAGCGTGCCCATGGGGCCGTGCAAATAGCGGAGAGAGAGGGTCTTGCCTTCTGGGGCGGTGACTTGAATGGAGTAATTCTTGCCTGCTTGAACGCGGGCTGAGAAGGGAAGGCTGAGTTCGTCGTTCACCACGTCACGGCTGGTGAAGCGCACCACATCCAAGGCGTTTCCACGAAAGTCAACCAACTCCGCCATGTACCATGCGTTGGCTTCGGCGCCTTTGATCGCGAGGGTTGTTCCTTGCAATTGACCAGATGCGCATGCGGCGAACTCTTGGGTGATCACACCACCGTCAAAAGCGAGTGTCCGATTGGCGTCAGTCACGGATTGGACACAATCGCTTGTGGTGGGTGTTGCGTCGTTTTGGGTGTTGGACATGCCGGCTTCCTGTGCGAAGAGGTTGCCGGTAAGGAGGACTGCCGAAGCAGCGAGGGGGTAAAGAAACTTGTTCATCGTTAGAGAGATGAGAGGGTTGAAGATTTTCCCCCTGTTACGCCCCGGGCTCCGATGTGGTTACAATTCCTGTTGTTTTTTTTTCAGATGGTCAGCGTTGACGCGGCTTTGGGCGCCTCTTTGTTCAGGTCGTTGGTGGCCACAATGGTGGTGGTTTGCTTCGAAACTGCCGCCAAAACACCTTGAAACCAACGGGTTCCCTCACTGTCCAAGTTGCTCGTAGGCTCGTCGAGGAGCACGGCAGACGTTTTTGTGCCCAAAGCGAGTGCCAGCGACAGTCGCTGCCGTTGCCCCGAGCTCCATTGCCCCACAGGAACCGTGGAGCCCACAACCAGCCCTGAGGCATCCAGCAGCGCTTCCCACCCCAAATCATTCTCGCGCGATGCCCTGAACGTGCCGTGAAAACGCAGCATCTCCTCGAGTGTGAGGTGTCGCGGGAATTCCACCCAAGGTGCGGCCAAGGACACCGACGTCATCCACTCCTCATGAGGGATGGTCCGCCCTTCAATTTGAAAGGTCAGCTTCCCAGCGTCTGGCGCGACTTGGCCTGCCAGCGCCGCCAGGGTCGAACTTTTGCCAGATCCGTTGGCACCCAAAATGGCACACGCCCCTTGGAATGTCCACGAAGCTTCGTCCCAAATGACCCTGGTGCCGCGTTTGAGCACGAGCTTTTGGGCTTGGAACGTGGCAAGAGACGACATGGCTTCAGAATGGCCCTCGGATGATGCCTTTGTCGGAATGCCGGATGAACGACAGCACAATGTCTTTGTCCTCAGAAGTGGGAAGCTCCAGTTCCGCGGCTTTCACCGCTTGGGACATGTTGTTGTTCAGCACATACAAGGTGCGGTAGATGTCTTCGATGGCCTGGATGCGGTCCACGTCAAACCCGCGCCGGCGCAACCCAATGCCGTTGATGCCGATGTAGCTCAAGGGTTCGCGCGCCGCTTTGATGTACGGAGGTACATTTTTTCGAACGAGAGACCCTCCAGCAATGAAAGCATGCGTTCCAATGCGCACGAATTGCTGGATGCCCACCATGCCTTCAATGATGACGTGGTCTTCGATGACCACATGGCCCGCCACATTGACAGAGTTGGCCAAAATCACGTGGTTCCCCACTTGCACATCATGCGCCACATGAACGTAGGCCATGATGAGGCAATCGTGACCCACACGCGTGACCATGCGGTCGGTGGTGGCGCGGTGGATGGTCACGCATTCGCGAATGCTCGTGCGATCGCCAATTTCCACCGTGGTGGGCTCCCCTTTGTATTTCAGGTCTTGGGAATCGGCGCCGACCACACATCCTGGGAAGAGTTTGCACTCTTGTCCCACCTTGGTGTTCCCAACGACGGTGGCGTTGGGGCCTACCCAGGTTCCTGCACCGATGTGCACGTTGGGACCGACGAATGCGAAAGGCTCGACCACGACGTTGGCTCCGATGTGGGCAGAGGCATCGACATGAGCGAGGGGCGAAACTTGGGCAGATTCGTGAATCATGCTTCTTCTTTGGGGGCGCGGTCGCGCACAATTTGGGCCAACATCTCGGCCTCAGAGACCAGTTCGCCTCGAACATAAGCGCGCCCCTTCATGTTGACCAACCCTCGACGGATCGGAGAAACCAAGGTCAAATAGAACACCACGGTGTCGCCCGGCAACACCTTCTGCTTGAATTTGACCCCATCGATTTTCATGAAGTAGGTGGAGTAGTTCTCGGGGTCTTCCACGGTGGACAGAGCGAAGATTCCCCCCACCTGGGCCATGGCTTCCACTTGGAGAACCCCTGGCATGACGGGGTTGTTGGGGAAGTGTCCTTGGAAGAAAGGCTCGTTCATGGTGACGTTTTTCACGCCGGTGATGCTCTTATTATCCATGTCCATGATGCGGTCGACCAAGAGGAAGGGGTAGCGGTGGGGGAGCATTGCCGCGATGTCATTGATGTCCATCAGTGACGGTCGGTCGGTTCTGAAGTCCGGCAAGTCCTCTTGCGTGCGAATCACCTTGGCCAGCTCCTTGGCGAAGGCCACATTGGCGGCGTGGCCCGGACGGGCGGCAAGCACGTGCCCCTGAATGAACCGGCCTGTCAATGCCAAGTCGCCCACGATGTCGAGCAACTTGTGACGGGCGGGCTCGTTGGGAAACCGCAAGTCGGAGGGATTCACCACGCCTGGCTGGTCTGCGGTGCCGCTCAAGATGTCACGACCAAGGGCTTGGGCAATGTCCTTCATCTCGGCCTCGGTGTATGCCCTCTCCGCGAGCACCACGGCATTGGCGATGTCTCCGCCCTTGATCAAGCCTTGTTCAGCAAGGGAAGCCACTTCCTTCAAGAAGACAAACGTTCGACAAGGTGCAATGTCCTTTGTGAACGCATCCAGATTTTCAAGTCGTGCGTGCTGGGTGCCAAGCACAGGGCTGTTGTAGTCCACCATTACAGTGACCTTGAATTCATCTGTCTCGAGAGGGACAATCAACATTTCGACCCCATCATCGCCCCGGTAGCTGATGTTCTTTCTGACTTTGAAAAAGCGTCGGTCGGCTTCTTGTTCTGTGCCGCCGGCTTCCGCGATTTGGGACATGAAAGGCATCGCGGACCCATCGAGAATAGGGACTTCGGGACCGTTGAGCTCAAGCACCGCATTGTCAATGCCTGAAGCGTACAAGGCGGCCAACACGTGTTCGGTCGTATGCACCGCGACTTCTCCTGACTGAAGGGTCGTGCCTCGGCGGGTCTCACCGACATTGGAAACAAGGGCCTCTATGGCAGGTTCCCCATCAAGATCTTTCCGGACAAAGACGTATCCCGTATTTGCTTCTCCTGGCAGGATGCGCAATTGGGCGTGTTGGCCGGTGTGGAGGCCGATGCCCTCGAACTCGAGGTCCGCGGCCAATGTGTGTTGACGATTCGACGAAATCATGGCTGCAAACCTACGTCAGCGCTTGGAAAGGTCAACTTCGTTCTTCTCGGGTCGGGAGCGAAGTTTCCAACGCTTGCTCAATGGCTTCCAAACGCTCTGTCAACGGCATTCTCGCCAATCGACGAAGGGCAATCTGAAACTTTTGGAACTGCTTGACAGGGACGGCAGGATTGCCTTGGTAGGTCAGCCCCTCCTGAATCAGGCTTGCCGAGACCCCCGATTTGGCCGCGATTTTGCTCCCGTTGGCCACCGACAAGTGGCCTCCGATGCCCACTTGCCCTCCGATCATGCATCGGGCGCCGATGGTGGTGGAACCTGCAATGCCTGTTTGGGCAGCAATGACCGTGGCTTCTCCCACCACCACGTTGTGCGCCACTTGGATGAGGTTGTCCAGTTTGCAGCCTTTTTTCAAGACGGTGCTTCCAAGGGTGGCGCGGTCGATGGTCGTCATCGCACCGACGTCGCAGTGGTCTTCCAGAATCACATTGCCTGTTTGCGGCACTTTGGCGTAGGTGCCATCTTCCTTGGGGGCGAAGCCAAACCCATCCGACCCCACCACGGCCCCGGCTTGGAGAGTGCATTGATTCCCAATCACACACCGATCCAACACTTTGACGCCGCTGTGCAGCACAGAGTCTTGACCAATCCGCACATCCCTGCCGACGTGAGCATGGGCGTGAAGCTCGACGCGATCTCCGATGACAGCGCCGTGTTCAATGACCACAGAAGGCCCCACAAAACAACCTTCTCCCAACACCGCACCTTCCTCGACAATTGCAGTAGGGTGAACCCCCTCCTGACGATTGAGGACGGCATCGTACGCTTCCAACAACCTGGCAAAAGCCCGATAAGGATCCTCGACGCGCAAGAGTGTCAGTCCCTCCGGCAAGGCTTCACTGGCTTCGAATCTTTCCGAGACGATGACAAGGGTCGCTTCAGTGGTGTAAATGAATCGCTCGTACTCCGGGTTTGAAAGAAAAGACACCGATCCGGGGCCTGCCGATTCGATTTTGGCGAGACGTTTGACCCGGACGTCAGGATTTCCATTCACTTTTCCGTCGAGCAGGACGGCCAATTCAGCAGCAGTTTGTTGCATCAGTTCGAAGTGTCGTGGTGAGCACTGTTCCAAGAACGCACGAATGCCTGCCAAGTTGCCTCAAAGGAGTCCTTTTTCCAATGCACAGGCCAAACCACATGGCCCACACCCCGCCAAGCCACGTCTCGAATCTCATCGCCCACATTTTTTTTGTCATGCACCATGTGCGACCAGAGTTGTTGGGCATCAAAAGGCCAGTTTCTTGGCACCGGCACATGGTCATGGAGCCAACGGGTCATTTGCCCGGCTTGATCACGGGCATGGTTGGACGCGGGGCGCGTGGTGAGTGAAGGATGAGACATTTCAAACAGGGCAAAATGCAACCCCAGGGCCACGGCTTCTCCATGCAGCCAGGGTTCAGGGCTCAATGCAGTGCACGCTTCGATGGCATGACCAAGGGTGTGTCCCAGGTTCAGGATGCATCGCTCACCTCGCTCCTCAGGGTCCGCTGAGACGATTTGTTGCTTGACCTGTGAGGATTGCGTGAGAAGTCGAGTCCAAGGTTCATGTCCGTCCTCCGTGGTGGGCCAAGGCGGAAGCTTCACGCCACACAACTCAAATGCATTTCCATCCAACATGGCGTGCTTGGCGACTTCGGCCAATCCCGCGTAAAAATCTCTTTGAGGCAGGGTTTGCATCCAACGTACGTCGATGTGCACTGCCAAGGGCGAGGCAAAGGTGCCAAGTTGGTTTTTGGACCCTCCCCAATTGATGCCTGTTTTTCCACCCCATGCGGCATCCACGGCGGCAAGGGGAGTTGTGGGCATGTGAATCACATGAAGGCCGCGCTTCCAAATGGAA
The DNA here is from genome assembly GCA_965658245.1 of uncultured Flavobacteriales bacterium. Classification (GTDB taxonomy): domain Bacteria; phylum Bacteroidota; class Bacteroidia; order Flavobacteriales_D; family Sanyastnellaceae; genus UBA11663. Next base: position 3,350 of record CBFHRO010000002.1, on the reverse strand, counting down.
GCTGCAAATCCCACTGCGTCACTCAGAGCGCCTCCTCCCGTGGTCACAACCACAGAGGCACGGGTGACGCCCCAGTCGCGGAAACGCGCGAGCATGTTGTCAATTTCCGCCCACGTTTTCACCGATTCACCCCCCTCAATTCCGCATTCACCCGCAAGTCCACCACATGCAGCTTCGAGAGCTTCCCTGCATTCGTCCAAGAGCTCTGCCTGAAGGTCTCGCTCATGAACCCACACCACACGATCTGCTTTGGAGGCGCGCAAGGCATGAATCCAGTTGTGAGCGGATGGTTGAGGACAATCCATGGACAAAGGTCCACAAAAAAAGGCTGCCCTTCCGCAGCCTTTCTGTTGTGGTACCACCGGGATTCGAACCTGGGACACACGGATTTTCAATCCGTTGCTCTACCAACTGAGCTATGGTACCAATTTTGAGACGGCAAACATACGCAACAATTTCATTCCGCGCTGTCGTGCTGAACAACTTTTGAGGGGATTTTCATGGTGAGAGGGGGCGCCTCCATGGCAATGGATTTCGTCGACGATACGCAGAGTCTTGTCGATTTATATGTATGGCTCATCGATGATTCGGAAAAATTCATGCAGAATTAATTGACAGGGGTGTTTCGGGATTATACCGGAGTTTTTATTGGTTTTGCTGGGGGAGACAAACGAATGTTATGTAAATCCAAAATGGAGAGGTTGAATTGACCCTAAAAAGGCGTTGTAAAAGTTTGGTTTTACACAAGAATTGGTTGCTCCTTTACGGGGTCGAGATGTCCATTTGTGGCGTCGAGATTGTTGAAATGAAATCTCTTTTTTTAACTCAAACTGTTATCGCTATGCGAACATTTTTCACTGCCCTTGCGGTGTTGTGTATGACAGGGCTACAGGCGCAGTTCCTGTCGCCCGGCGTCTTTGCACCCGCTCCTGATGGCTACTGCCTCTCAATGGAGGAGGTTGCCTCTCACTCCGGTGGAGCATTGGATGGTCAAACGACCTACCGCATCTACCTCAATTGTCTCAACGAGACGGACTACCTGTCTTCTTGTTCAGGCGATGCTGGCAACCCGCTCATCATCAACTCCACCGAGGGGTGGTACAACGATGCGGCGAATACCGGTTGGAACGCACAAGGCATCAACCCTGTCTTTTTTGCATTTTTCCCAGACCTTGCATATGACAGCTTCCTGACCATTGGGGCTGAGGATGCACTCACGCCCGCGGCGCAGCATCCTTCCACTGTGTGGGGTGGTATTGATGCTTCTGCCCAATTTGTGGGAGGCTCTGGGTCAAGCGTGACGGTGGACGACGCCACAGGTGGAGCGTGGTACACGCCCTTCCCCGGCGCAGAGGCTGCAGGGTCGCATGTGGCTTTTGCTGGTGGGGACCTGCAGATTTTGATCGCTCAATTCACCACGGAAGGAACCATTTCGGGTCAGCTGACCTGTCAAATTTATCTCGAAGGAAATCAAGAATGTGAGTATCGTCCTTACTTGTCCTACAACTCGAACATTGACTCGAACATTGCAGGTTGTACAGATGAAGAGGCCTGCAACTACACGCCTTTCATTGGCTTGGATGATGGATCATGCTTGTACTGGGATGCCTGCGGGGTTTGCGGAGGACCGGGAGAGGTCTACGACTGCGGATGCGCTGACATTCCCGAAGGTGAATGCGACTGCGAGGGAACCGTCCTTGACGAATGCGGGGTGTGTGGCGGGGACTCGGTCCCGGGATGCAACGACCCCAATGCTTGCAATTACAGCCCAGAAGCCGACTGTGATGTGAATTGCATCTACGAGGGCTGTCCTCAGTTTGGCTGCACGGATGAGGAGGCGTGCAACTTTGATGTCATAGCCGACTTCGAAGACGGCACTTGTCTGTACTTCGATGCGATTGGGGAATGTGGCGGCACATGCGAAGCGGACGCCAACGCCAACGGCGTCTGTGACGACAACGAAGTGAGCGGCTGCACGGACGCCGCGGCATGCAACTTCGACAGTGCAGCCACCGTGGACAACGGGACTTGTGTTGCTGACAACGACGAAGACGGTCTGTGCGATGACGTGGACGATTGCATTGGCACGTACGACGCATGTGGAGTGTGCAACGGACCGGGGGCCATCTACAGCTGTGGCTGTGCTGACATCCCTGACGGCGACTGCGATTGCGCCGGAAACCAGCTTGACGTCCTCGGCGTGTGTGGTGGCGACTGCGCTGCTGACGCTGACGCGGACGGCATCTGCGACGACGTGGACGACTGCGTGGGAGTGCTTGACGCATGCGAAGTCTGCAACGGCCCCGGCGCGATCTACGAGTGCGGATGTTCGGACATCCCTTCGGGAGACTGCGACTGCGACGGCAACCAGCTCGACGCGTTGGGGGTTTGCGGTGGAACTTGCGCTGCAGACAACAACAACAACGGCATCTGTGACGAACTCGAAATCGAGGGTTGCACCAACCCCCAAGCCCTGAACTTCGAATCTGAAAGCAACGTCGACGACGGGTCGTGTCTGACTGCCGGGGACTTGCCGGAAGGTTGGAATGTTAGTCCCACACCTGCCTCGGCCGTGTTTTTGGGCAACGTGACCGTCGACAACGAACCATTGACTGAAACAGCCGTGATTGGCGCCTTCTCAGAACTCGGGATGTGCGTGGGATATGCGACGTTGGTGACCGTTGACGGCACGGACTTTGTGAGCTTAACGTTGTACGGTGACGACGCCACCACGGAGGAAATCGACGGCATGCTCGCCGGACAGTCCTTCTCGTTGTCCCTCTTCTTGTCCTCGACCGACACGACCTTGGCTTACCGAGAAAACGGAATCATTGCCGCATTGCCTGGATGGAGCAACACCAACGGCACGCCTATGACTGACTATAGCGATGCCGAGGTGACCTACAATTTCTCACTTGAGGCGCTCTGCAACAACGTGCTTGCGTGCAACTACAATCCAGAGAGCACGTCCGACGTGGGGTGCGAGTACCCGCCGTTTGGATACGGGTGCGATGGCTCTTGTTTGAACGACAGCGACGGAGACGGCGTTTGCGACGAATTTGAACTGCTCGGATGCACTGATTCTGCTGCATGCAACTTCAATTCGGCGGCCACCGAAGAAGACGGATCATGCCAAGAAGTGGACGAATGCGGCGTATGCGGCGGAGATGGAATTCCTTCCGGCGACTGCGATTGCGACGGAAACCAGCTTGACGCGTTAGGGGTGTGTGGCGGGGCGTGTGCCTCCGATGCGGACGCGGACGGCATCTGCGACGACGTCGACGACTGCGTGGGCGCCTACGACGCGTTCGGCGTCTGCAACGGCACAGGCGAGATCTACGAATGCGGAT
>CBFHRO010000001.1:0-97779 GCA_965658245.1 uncultured Flavobacteriales bacterium | reverse complement strand
TCCCGTGCTTCAAAAGAACACTTCTCCCTGCGAAAAAGTTGCCTAATGTGCATAAAGTCAGACTTGACGTTAAGGAAACTTGACGTTTCCGCCGCTTTCATGCGGATGCAGCAGGGATCAATCGTCCCGAATACCACGCGATGTACAGGTAGCACGCCATGGGCAACACAAACGCCGTCGCAAATCCTGAAGCATCAACCACGGCCCCCATGGCGGGCGGGATGAATGCGCCTCCAACAATGGCTGTGCATAACACTCCCGAACCCTGCGGCTTCCCCTCTCCCAAGTCTTCAATGGCCAAAGTGAAAATGGTAGGAAACATGATGCTGTTGCACACTCCCACCGCGAGGACCAACAGCAAGGCTGTCACCCCTTGACTGAGGATGGACAGGCCTATGAAAGTCATGGCGAGCAACGCCGCTCCAGCCAACAATTTGAATGGCGGAAGGTGTTTCATCCATGCTGAGCCCGCAAAACGACCCAGCATGGCGCCGCCCCAATAAAACGTGAGCAACGCCCCGAATACACCTTTGGCATCCAGCACAGAGAGGTCTTTGCCCGTCAAGGAGGCCGCCAAGTCGGCCATGCCTCCGAGAATCGGACTTGTTTTGATCTCCTCTACGATGTCGAGGCTCAACCCATAGTTCACGAGGTAAGAACCCAACGCCACCTCTGCCCCCACGTAAACGAAAATGCCCAGCGCCCCAAACACAAGCTTTCGGTCTTTGAGCACCTTGCTGTATGTCACTTCTGTGCCCGTCGTCCCCTCCAATATCTTGGGCAGGGTGATCAATCCAACCACACCGGCAAGTGCGAAAAATGCCAAGGCGAGCATCACAAATGGCCCCTGAACGGCAGCAGCTTCGCTTCCGTAATAGGCCAACCTTTCGGCTTCGTCAAGCGATTGAATGGCCTCGCTCGAAAGGATTTGGTCTCCCAAGAGAAATCCGGCCGCAACCACCGGAGCCAACGTGGTTCCGAACGAATTGAAAGCCTGAGACAAATTGAGGCGAGACGATGCCGATGCGGCAGGCCCCAAGACGCTGATGTAGGGATTGGCAGCCACTTGCAAAAGGGTGATGCCACCCGCAACCACAAACAGCGCCAACAGAAAGAGCGAATACACCCGTGTTGCAGCCGCCGGATAGAACAACAGGCATCCCAGTCCCGCGGTCGCCAAACCCAGCAAAATCCCACGTTGATATCCAATGCGAGAAATCAATTTGCCCCCGGGAATGGACAGCATGCCGTAAGCGGCGAACCATGCAAACTGCACCAGGCCCGCCTGCAAAAATGTCAATTCAAAGACCTCTCTCAATCGAGGAATAAGGGCATCCACAAGGACGGTGATGAACCCCCACATGAAAAACAGAGAGGTGACAGCAATGAATGCGCCACGCATGGCGCGGCCAGCAGGTTGATCGGTCATGGCTTGGAAGGTGTTTTGGTCAACGCATCAGGTGCACAAACCCCCTGAACTCTTGAGCATCGGTGTCAAAACCAGACGCTTTGATGACCCAATGATAGACCCCATTGGGGGCGAAGTAAGCGCCATCATTCACATCTCCAATCCACGCTTCATCCAGATCAGTGCTGTGGTAGACCAATTCACCCCAGCGGTTGTAAATCCAAATTTCGAACAAGCGGACTTGTCGCCCCGTGATTTCAAGGGCATCGTTCAGTCCGTCGTTGTCAGGGGTAAACGCCGTAGGGATGTAAAACAACACGTCGCCATACACGTCCACAATGGCCACATCTGTGCATCCAATGTCGGTGGTTACATCAACTTGCGCTTGGTAGGTGGACAACCCGTCGTACACATGCAGTGGTGCCCGCTCGTATGCAAATTGGCCATCCCCAAAATCCCACTGGTAGAAATAGGCACCCGGATACGGTTCGGCCGGGTCCACGAGCACATCAAATGCGTAGGAATCGTCCCCCAAGCTTTCGCGCAAGATGGTCGCTTTCACAGTCTGCACGTCCACTTGGGTGGAAGCAAACTCCGAATACGCACAGTTGTCCACCACGACCACTTCATACTCTGTACTGACATCAGGGTCCACCAAATGCACGAGTTCCTCGTCATTGAAGTCGTCCCATTGCACCTGGTATGGTGGCTGTCCTCCTTCAATGCCCAACTCCATGTATGTGGAGGCCCCATTGCACAACAACGTGTCATTGGGCATGGTCAATTCCAACGCATCGTAGGGCACTTCGAACAGGCCTTGCAAGTACAATTCACGTTCGCATCCATCTTCCAAGTAGACCTCCATCAGTGACGAATTCAACGCACCGTAGGTGACGCATTGTTCATCCCCAAAATCGACCCCATTGATGGACCAGTTGTACGTCACCGGGGGGTATGCGTAAGCCGGATCTTGAATGAGGTCGATGCAGACCTCCGCCGTTTCATCGCAAGGCACGGTCACGACGTCTGGCATGGTTGCTTCAAAGGGAGGTGTGTCGTAGATGATGATGGTAATCTCACTTTCGATGGTGCCACTGACCACTTTCAAATTCAGCGTTTCCGTCCCCTCATCGAGGTTGTCTTGGGGCACTTCAAAGGTCAATGAGATCCCGTATTCACCGATGGGAATGGCTGCAGACGAAGGCAATCCAAGAAGGTCTTCATCCAACGTGGCTTCAGACCCAGGGGCCGCGATCAAGTCGAAAGGAAACGGGAACAAAGACGACACAGCGCATGGACGGCTGATGGTGATGGTCGAAGGGCCGCAATCCTCCCACGCACAATAGATGATTTCGTCATCCGTGGGGTCGGGATCACAATCAGGGGAAGCTTGAGACTCGTAGGTCGTGGGAATCGGGGATCCAAAGCTTCCCTCCTCCAAAATCACCACAGAGTCCAAAATGGTGTCGGTGCCGTCCCCGATGGCCAACTTGATGTGGTAGGTTTCTCCGCAAATCACGGGATACACCGCTGTCAACACGGTGGTATAACCGTTCATGCATATTTCGGGAGCTTCATTCAGAATGTAATATTCCGCATTCAGTTGTCCGTTCACCGAGCTGATGGTGATGGGCAGTTCCGGGTCGGAATCAGGAACACTCGCGATGTTGATCGCCTGACCAGGGAAAGCCCCCGGCGCATTGTAAGGGCCATCGATGCCTGCACCAGACAGAAAAAAAGCGAAGATGTCATTGTACTGGCTGTTCTCCCACGCTTCGTACTCGCTTGAACCGAAGATGTAATTGAACGAAACGTAATCACCTGCAGGATCAAAGTCGAATTCAAGCACACACAAGTCGTTGACACTGGACACGTTGAATGCTTGTCCAATCAGTGGTGGCACGCTGTTGGCAATTTCCAGCAAATCGGAGTCCGTAGGGTTCCCCCCTTGACAGCCGCCACAACCCACTCCTGCACAAAACGCATCCGCGGCATTCCCCGAACTCAAAATCAAACCTCCGTCGATTGGAAAGCCCGCATCGGACGCATTCGTGAGGTAGCCGATTTGTTCTGTGGACCCGATGAAAGAAATGTTCGTTGCAGACACTCCCTCTCCCAACAACACGTCATTCACGTACTCAGTGATGGACAGGCTCTGGTCCACATTCTGGGCAAGGCCTGAGTACGAAACAAAAAGCGCAGACGCCACCCAAACAGCGCGCCGAGTCAGAAGAAAAAGAATGGATGGAAGACGAACATTCATGGGGGCATGCAGTAGTGCCCCAATATAACTCATCCCCACGAGGACGCGCTTGTTTTCCTTAATTGAAGTCAGAAAGAGACACTGACAACTTCTTCCGAGCGTGGAAGATGCGGGACTTGACCGTGCCCATGGGAATGTCCATTTCGGCCGCGATTTCGTCGTAGTGATATCCATCGAGGAACATGGTGAACGGCTTTCGGAAGTCGGGCTTTAGGTCGTCAATCGCCTCGAGAATGTCTGCCTGATTGATGACCGTGGTCACCGTGTCCACGCGGTAGTCCTGGCTGGCGTTGATGAAGTATTGGTTCTCCGTGCTGTCGAGAACCGTGTTCTGGAACTTCTTTCTCTTGTAGTTGTTGATGAAGATGTTCCGCATGATCGTGTAAAGCCACCCTTTCATGTTGGTGCCTTCCTTGAAGTTGTTCTTGTACCTCAAGGCCTTCACCATGGTGTCTTGGACCAAATCGTCTGCGTCTGCGCCATTGCGCGTGAAGCCCAAAGCAAAACCTCGGAGGAAGTCCGACTGACTGACGAGAAGCTGGTTGAATTCAAGAGTGCTCATGATCGATTTGTTTAACGATTCGAGCCAAAGATTCAACAAAACTTCGTTGAAGTCAAATTTTTTGTTCAACAATTTTTCTAAAATGTTCAACAAACATACCCTGGCCGCTGATTTTGAACAGGTTACGATGAAAGGGGTGCGCTTACAACCGAAATGGGGGCATTGTTCAAAACAATCGCTGAACCAAATCGCCGCCTGTGACGTCAATCGTCACGCCTGGTGCGGGATTGGCCCCACTGAAGACACTGCCGGCGAGATGAAAAGTCACTTCGCTGTCTCCAAACGTTCGTCCAATGCGGTCCACGTACGCTTGCGCCTGATGTTCCGCGGGGGAGGTCGTGCAATACGTCACGAAGGCCACTTTGGGGAATTGCGCGGCCACCCCAAACAAATCTTCAAAGGGCACGCTTTGACCCAGCAAAACGGACTTCCTTCCTTGTTCCCGGCAGAGCTGGTGCACGAACAGCAAGGAAATGTCGTGGATTTCCCGCTCTGGCAGGTAGAGCACCAGGACTGTGTCGTCCTCCTCCGCCTCGGGCACGGTGGCATTGTGGATTTGGGCATAGAGCATCTGACGCAGCAAATTGCTCATGAAGTGCTCGTTGGCGGGGCAAATGGCGTTGGTCAACCACAGCACCCCCACGTCCGCCAAAAACGGCAAACACACACTGACCACGGTGGCGCCAAAGCCCAAGCGGTCGATGCACTCGTCCATGGTTTCGCGGAACAACTTTTCGTCGTAGGACATCATGGAGAGCTTCAACTTCTGTTGGGCCACGAGCTCGCCTCCGGGTTCCCGCACATCGGGTGAGTTCGTCATCGCTTCGGCCAGCTGTTCATCTGACATGGCAGCCGCCTTGGAGATTTTCATCCCACGTTCCAGCAACAGGCTCACGTTCAGAAGACGCTTCAGATCCTCGCCAGAGTAGGTGCGGATGTTGGTCTCAGAGCGCGACGGGTTCAACAGTTGATAACGTTGCTCCCACGCCCGGATGGTGTGTGCCTTGACGCCCGAGAGGTTCTCGAGATCTTTGATGGAAAACTCTTGCTTCACTTCGCTCCCTTGATGATTGTGAGGTGCCTGATACCAAAGAACACCTGGACGGCTGTTTTGGTTCACATCATAAGTTTGCGTCATGGCTTCATCCTTCTTTTTGGAAGTTCCTTCCTCTCCCGAACTCTACCCGTTGAACGTGCTGCGTGACGAGCATGCTTTGCACTTCGGCGTCCGGTCCATTGCAAATCAATGGAAAGAATGCTTGCAAGCCAAACCCCAAACCTCGATTCATCCACGCTTGCTGCCCACGGCGTCCAATGTCGACACCGTCCTCGGCCTTCAGGATGGGCAGTGCTGGGCCCATGAAGGCGTGGTCTTGGCGGAATGCGGTCAAGGCTGCCAACCCATCAAAGTCGCAGCGCATCCCGATTTTCTGTCTGACGCCCCTTCCCTTTTTGAGCGTGCGGGCGAAGGCCTCAGCGGAGACCTCGAAAGACTCAAATTGACTTGGCGCTTGCGCACCTTGGACGAGGATGAGCGCGAGGCTTGGGCGCGCGTTGGGGTCATTGTACACGGCCCCATGGAGCGCGTGCACCTCGCCCCGGGAGCAGCCTTGAGGGACGTTTCCCTGAACACAGAAAGCGGCGACATCGTGATTGGTCCGGACGCCGAGGTCATGGAGGGATGCCGAATCCGCGGTCCCTTTGCCTTGGGTGAAGGAAGCACATTGCGCATGGGTTCGCTCGTGTACGGCCCCACGACCGTGGGCCAACAATGCAAGGTGGGTGGCGAGTTGAGCAACGTGGTGGTTCACGATTTCAGCAACAAGGCACACGGTGGTTTTTTGGGCAATTCGGTCTTGGGATCGTGGTGCAATCTGGGCGCCGAAACCACATGCAGCAATTTGAAAAACACCTATGGGGAAATTTCGGAGTGGTCTGAGTCAGAAGGTGCGCTGAAAGGCCGTGGCCGAACGTTTTGCGGTTTGCTCATGGGCGACCACAGCAAGTCCGCGATCCACACCGCTTTCAACACGGCCACCGTGGTCGGTGCCATGTGCAATGTGTTTGGGGCAGGGATGCCCCCCAAGCACCTCCCCTCCTTCTCTTGGGGCAACGAAGGCGACGTGCACGACGTGGAACGCGGGATCGCCACTGCACGAAAGGTCATGGCCCGTCGCAATGTGAGGATGACCTCAGACGAAGAAACACAGATTCGCGCGGCCTTCGCCAAGCGCGTGGGCGCCGACTGAACCTGACAACCTGTCGCACCTCCTGACGATTTGCAGTGACTTGGACAAGGAAATGGACAGGTTGGCGTTTGATTTTGGCAGAGCAAGGGGGCGGTGGTCCCTTGGCACGCGCTTTGACCTGTGACAAGACAAATGAAGAAGGCCATGCGACTGAGCGACATCCAAGACCAAGATTTCATTCCCATCCTGACGGAAGAGGATGAAACTGCCATGCAGGAAAAAGAGGTGCCTGAAGTGCTGCCTTTGCTGTCCTTGCGCAACACCGTGCTCTTCCCAGGCGTGGTCATCCCCATCAGCGTGGGCCGCGACCGAAGCGTGCGCTTGATCCGAGAAGCCAACAAGTCCGAGTCCCTGATTGGGGTCGTCAGCCAAAAAGAAGACGACACCGAAGTTCCAGGACCCGACGACCTCAACAAGGTCGGAACGGTGGCCCGCATCCTGAAAATGCTCAAGATGCCTGACGGCACCAACACCGTCATTCTGCAGGGCCAACAACGCTTCCGGTGGACGGAGGTCATCCAAGAGGAGCCCTACCACAAAGCCAAAGTGGAAGCCTACGGCGGTGTGGACGAGCCGCTTCCGGAAAAGGAAGGCCAGGCCATGATGGAAAGCTTGAGGGACCTGTCGGCCGAGCTCATTGAGATGAACCCCAACATCCCGACGGAGGCCGCGGAGGCCATCAAGGGGATCGATCGTTTGGGCTTCTTGGTGAATTTCATCGGCAGCAACATGCAGGTCGAAGTGGAGGACAAACAGGGCATCCTCGAAGAAGTCAATTTGCGTGAGCGCGCTCAAAAAGTCCTCGAATTGCTCCACAAGGAGAAGCAAATGCTGTCCTTGAAGCAGGACATTCAACGCAAGGTCAAAACCGACCTCGATCAACAGCAACGCGAGTTCTTCCTGCATCAGCAGATGAAGACCATCCAGGACGAGCTCGGGGCCAACCCTCTCAAAGAGGAGATCCTCGAAAAGCGCGCCAAAGCGGCCACCAAAAACTGGCCCGACCACGCACAGGAAGCATTCGACAAAGAGATCGGCAAGCTCGAGCGGATGAACCCGCAAGCCAGCGAATACAGCGTGCAATCCAATTACCTCGAGACGTTGCTCGACTTGCCTTGGAACGAGGTGTCTCAGGACAATTTTGACCTGAATCACGCCCAAGCTGTGCTCGACCAAGACCACTATGGCCTCGAAAAAGTCAAGGAGCGCATCATCGAACACCTTGCGGTGTTGAAAATCAAAGGCGACTTGAAAGCGCCCATTCTTTGCTTGTACGGTCCTCCCGGCGTGGGCAAGACATCCCTCGGCAAAAGCATCGCCGAGTCGCTCGGCCGCAAATACGTCCGCATGAGCCTCGGAGGCCTGCGCGACGAAGCCGAAATCCGCGGACACCGGAAAACCTACATCGGGGCCATGCCGGGACGTGTGCTTCAAAACCTGAAGAAATCGGGCACGAGCAACCCGCTGTTTGTGCTGGATGAAATCGACAAGCTCGGACGCGACCACCATGGAGATCCCTCCTCTGCCCTGCTCGAAGTCCTCGACCCTGAACAAAACCACACCTTCCACGACAACTACCTCGACCTCGATTACGACTTGAGCAAGGTGATGTTCCTGGCCACGTGCAACGACCTGAGCACCATCCAGCCCGCCTTGAGGGACCGCATGGAAATCATCGACGTCAGCGGCTACACCTTGGAAGAGAAAGTCCAAATCGGAAAGCGCCACCTCCTCCCCAAGCACCTCAACGAGTCAGGCTTGGCCAAAACGCACCTGAAAGTGCCCGTGGCGACCATTCAATCGTTGGTAGAGCGGTACACCAACGAGAGTGGCGTGCGCGGTTTGGACAAGCGTCTTGCCAAAATCGTGCGTCACCGCGCGAAGCAAATTGCGCTCGAAGAGACCCATGACATTGAAGTTGGTGCAGAACACTTGCACGACATCCTCGGCATTGCCCGAACCAAAGACCGCTATGAAGGGAACGATGTGGCGGGGGTCGTCACAGGACTCGCCTGGACGCCGCGTGGAGGCGACATTTTGTTCATCGAGTCTTCCCTGACGCCAGGCACCGGAAAACTGACGCTGACCGGCAACCTCGGCGACGTCATGAAAGAGTCGGCCATCATTGCGCTCCAGCATTTGAAGGCCCACGCCGATTGGCTCGGTTTGACGCCCGACGTGTTTGACAAGTGGAACGTCCACATCCACGTGCCTCAAGGTGCCATCCCCAAGGACGGACCCAGCGCAGGAATCACCATGCTCACCGCGCTTGCCAGTGCCTTCACCCAGCGAAAGGTGCGCAAATACCTCGCGATGAGCGGGGAAATCACGTTGCGCGGCCAAGTGCTTCCCGTGGGCGGCATCAAGGAAAAAATCCTCGCGGCCAAGCGGGCAGGCATCAAAGAGATCATCCTTTGCGAGCGCAACCGCCAAGATGTGGAAGACATCAACCCGCGCTACATCAAAGGATTGACTTTTACCTACGTCGCTCACATGCGAGATGTGGTGGACCGTGCGTTGTTGGGACAGCACGTGGAACATCCCTTGCGCATCGTCTCTTCCTAACTTGCCCCCATGCCGTTTCTCTCGCGCTGGTCGTCCGTTGCAGTGTTGCTCGCCTTGCTTTCGCATGGCGCCTTGGCCCAAAACGCAGAAGTTCCTGCCTCCTTGGCTTGGGATGTGGCCGCAGACGGGCGCAATGCCGCATTGGGCGGTTTGGATGTCGCGCCTGTGCAAGGAGACGGCTGGTCCATGTTGTTGCACCCCTGTGCCGCAGACTCCTCCATTGAACGCCACCTGTACACCTCTTACCTCGATTACTTCGCGGGCATTCGCGCAGGGGCCATGGCCATGCCGCTGTCGCCCTCGGGCCGGCGCGCCTCGTACGTGGGCGTCAGGTTCGCCTCGTATGGTGAATTTGAAGGTTTGACGGCTGCCGGCGATCCGACAGGCACCTTTTCGGGCGGCGATTACGCAGCCCAATACGGAACGTCTTGGACGTTGGACACGCTTTGGGTGGTCGGCGTGTCTGGATTTGCTGGCCTTCGAAACCTCGAGCAAGTCAACGCCGGGGTGATTGGACTGGATGTCGGGCTTGTTCGCCGAAGCAGAAACGGATACGGTGCCGTCGGTTTGCTCGTGTCCAACCTCGGAATTCAGGAGGACTTTTCTGGCATCATGCCCGAGGGTCGGTTGCCCCACAACGTGCAACTCGGGTTGACCCAAAGTTTCCCGAACGCCCCATTCACCTTTCATTTGAGACTGTCGCAATTGGAAACGTGGCAACTCGCACCTGAGGGCACCTACGACGACCTCTATGACCCGTTGACGGGACAGGTCATCCCCAATGACACGTGGGTGTGGGGCGACCAATTCTTCCGGCATATGAGTGGGGGTGTGACCTTGAATTTGGGCACGCATTTGAGGGGGTACCTCGGCTACAACCATCAACGCCAAAAAACCATGGCCGCGGCAGGCCGAACGGGCGTCAATGGATTGTCCCTTGGCATGCGGGGACAATTTCGGAACTGGGACTTCAGCATTGCCCGCAGCGTGTACCATTTTGCGGGGAGTTCGACGCATTTGGGCTTGGTTCTTCGCCTGCCAAACCAAGCGCCCAAAACCCAGGTCCTGAACCCCTGATTTTCAATCCGGTCATCCTATCTTCGACGCATGGGGAGAAGCCGCATCAACATCGCCATTGACGGGCATTCAAGTGCTGGAAAAAGCACCATGGCCAAGTCCCTGGCCAAGGAACTGAACTACGTGTACATCGACACAGGCGCCATGTACCGGGCGGCCACCTTGCACGCCATGCGTGAACGGAGTGTGGTCGACACCGTGGTGAATGAGGTTGGGTTGCGGGCGGGGCTGGACCGGATGTTTTTGGCCTTCCGCTACAATCCCCAAACAGAACAAAGCGAAATCCACCTCAACGGCATCAACGTTGAAAAGGAAATCCGCAGCATGGAGGTGGCGTCGAAAGTCAGCCTCGTGGCGCGGGTGCCGGAAGTACGCACCAAACTCGTGGCCATCCAACAGCGCATGGCCGAAGGCGGTGGCGTGGTGATGGACGGGCGCGACATCGGCACGGTGGTGCTGCCCAAGGCCCAACTGAAGGTGTTCATGACCGCCGACCCTGAAACGCGCGCTTACCGCCGTTTGAATGAGATGAAGGAGAACGGCAAAAACGTGTCCTACGACGAGGTCCTTGAAAACGTGCTCGAGCGCGACCGCATTGATTCCGAGCGCGCTGTGGCCCCCCTTCGCCAAGCGGAGGACGCCGTCGTGGTGGACAACAGCGATTTGACCGTGGAAGAACAATTCAACTTCCTCGTGTCCTTGGCGCGCACCCGCATGGAGGACGAGTCTTGATGAGACGATTGCTCTACGCCCTGACGGCGCTGCTATCCGTGGCGGGCTGCAACCACGCGCAAGATCCCTTGGCAACCAATGGCCCCATCCGGCCCGGCTTTTTGTCAGCGGACAGCTTGGCAGTGGACAGCATCATGGCCACCCTGTCCATGGAGGAACAGGTTGCCCAACTTCTGATGGTGCCCATCTACGCGCAAACCGACACCGCGGGTTGGGCTGAGGCCGAGCGGTGGACCCGTGACCTTGGTTTGGGCGGGGTCATCTGCATGCAAGGCGGCCCTGAGCACCAGCGCATCCGCTTGAAGCGATTGCAAAGCCAATCCCGCATTCCGCTCATGGTGGCCTCAGATGCCGAATGGGGCTTGGGCATGCGCCTGGACAGCACCCGTTCGTTCCCAAGGGCCATGACGCTGGGCGCCACTCGGAACCCGGAGTTGGTTCGGTTGTTTGGGCAGGTGGTGGGGCAAAGCCTGAGGGCCACAGGCGTGCATGTCAATTTCGCACCTGTCATCGATGTGAATTCCAACCCACTCAATCCGGTGATTGGGAGCCGCAGCTTTGGGGAGTCCGTTCCCTGGGTGGGGAGGTTGGGACAAGCCTATGCCGATGGATTGCAAGACGTCCATGTTCTTGCCACGGCCAAGCACTTTCCCGGTCACGGTGACAGCGACAGCGATTCCCACAAGACCCTGCCCACCATCAGTCACCCCCGCGCGCGCCTTGACTCCATCGAGCTCGCACCTTTCGCCCATGCGTTTGATCATGGCATGGGGGCTGTGATGGTGGCCCACCTCGACATCCCAAGTCTCGACAGCACAGAAGCCCAGCCCTCCACCCTGTCTCCACTCATCGTGGACAGCTTGTTGCGTGATGAAATGGGCTTCGAAGGGTTGGTCTTTACGGATGCCATGAGCATGAAGGGCTTTGCGGATTTTGTGGGAGAACGGCCGCGCATCCGAGACGCCATCTTGGCCGGGAACGACGTGCTGCTCTTCCCTGGCGACCCAGAGGCCGCCATCGCTGAAACCATGGCCGCGTTGGCGGACGGCACCCTGGATTCCACCTCGGTCTCCGACAAATGTCGCCGGGTTTTGATGGCCAAAATGTGGTGTCGCACCCAAGACTCCATTCCCCCCGCTGGTGCGCCTTGGGAACCGGCCCATGCCGATGTCATCCACAGGGAATTGCTTGCCCAAAGCCTCACGGCCCTTCCGGGCTCAGACACGGTGACCCATGCCCCCCTGCTGGCCACTTCTGGCAGGCTGACCATGCTGGACCTCGCCAACCACGAGGGCTCTTGCGCTCCGCTTGAAGCGCAGCTCAGGGCTCATTTGGGCGATGGATGGCACGTGGAAAGGCACGTCCTCGGCAAAGACGCCAGTGGCCTGGGTCGGGAGCGGGTTCAAACTGCGTTGATGCAGGCGGACCACATCCTGATCACGGGCTCGGAAATGAGCCACCGGCCCTCGCGCAACTTTGGACTTCAACCCGAAGGAGTGGCTGCGCTATCCGAACGCCTGAAGGACGCAGGCGTCGATGCCGATCGCGTCACCTTGGTGTGGACGGGCAATCCCTATGCGCTGACAGACCTCGCCTTGCTGTCACCTCAAGTGCAAACCTTGCTCGTGGCGTATCAAGACGACGCTCGCACCTGCGAGGCCGTGGCCGATGCCCTGGTCGGCGTGGCGCCGGTGGGTGGACAATTGCCTGTTTCGCCCCTCGATGCTCCATGGCGCGAGGGCGATGGCCTTCAATGGTCAGGGCATCAACGGCTGGGCACGTGGGTGGAGGCGCGACGCGTGGACTGGGCAGACACGTCACATCAAGTGGACAGCTTGCTTCAAGTCGCCATGGACGAAGGCGCCGTCCCCGGCGCTCGGGTCGTCGTGGCGCACCGGGGGCACATCGTCATGGACAAGTCGGTGGGCACCCTAGATGGAAAAAGCCCGGTGTCACCCCACGCTGTCTACGACCTCGCGAGCATCACCAAAGTGGCGGTGACCGCGAATGCACTCATGAACCTGGTCACGGAGGGAGCATTGAACGTCGACGCGCCCCTGAGCGAGGTGATGCCCCAACTGGAAGACCACGCCCTCGGGACACGCACGGTGCGGCAAGTCTTGACGCATGAGGCAGGGTTGGAACCTTGGATTCCATTTTACCTCGCAGCACTCGAAGACAGCTCTGGGGTGTTTGGCCCAATGCCGACGGAGGGCTGCGACATCGAAATCACACCTGATTTGTACCTCGAAGAGGCGTACACCGATTCCGTGTGGGACATGATCATGCGCGCAGAGCTCAAGCCCGCGGGCGACTACAAGTACAGCGACCTCGGCTTTTACTTGTGGATGAACATGTTTGCGGAGAAAGGCATGGATTTGAGGGCGTGGTTCGAACGTGAAGTCTCAGGGCCCATGGGTTGGGACAGCATGGGCTATCTGCCCATGGAACGTGGCATCGCTGAAGAGAACATTGCGCCCACCGAAATGGACGAGGTGTTCCGGCGGTGCATGGTGCGCGGGACGGTTCACGACCCGGGCGCCGCCATGCAGGGCGGCATCGGGGGACACGCCGGTTTGTTCTCCAACGCGCACGACCTCGCGGAACTTGGAGAAACGTGGCTTCGCGGAGGAACCTTGAACCAAATCCAATTGGTCCAACCCGAGGTCCTTGCGGCTTGGACGGCCCGCGGGTTCCCCGACGGTGACAACCGGCGCGGGCTCGTCTTTGACAAACCGGCGCTGGACCCCGATTCAGGCCCCACCTGTGATTTGGCGTCTTGGGAGAGTTTTGGACACTCGGGCTTCACGGGAACGTTGTTGTGGGTGGACCCGATGTACGACTTGGTGTACGTGTTTTTGAGCAACCGCACGTTCCCCGATGCGAGCAACACCAAACTTCTCCGCCTGGACACGCGCACGGAAATTCAACGCGTCGTCCTTGAACATCTTGGGGCCGAGAGTCGTTTTGGGAACAGCAATGAGTGACTCCTCGAACCCTTCAGCCCTTCGCGTGGGCATTGTCTGCTACCCCACGTTTGGGGGAAGCGGCGTGGTGGCCACCGAATTGGGAAAAGCCTTGGCCGTACAGGGGCATGAGGTGCATTTCATCACGTACAACCAGCCGGTGCGTTTGGGCTCCTTCCACCCCGGGGTGTACTACCACGAAGTGGAGGTGTCCAAGTACCCGCTGTTCGATTACCCGCCCTATGAATTGGTGCTGACGAGCAAAATGGTGGAAGTGGTCCAAACCCACTCCCTCAACTTGTTGCACGTGCACTACGCCATCCCCCACGCCAGTGCGGCGGTGAACGCCAAGCGAATTTTGGCGGATCTGGAGATCCACATTCCCGTGGTCACCACGCTCCATGGCACCGACATCACCTTGCTTGGAAAGGACAGTTCGTTCAAGCCTGTGATCACCCATGCCATCAATGCCAGCGATGTGGTGACGACAGTGTCCCAAAGCCTGAAAGACGACACGGAGCGTTTGTTTGGGGTGACTCGGGACATTGATGTCGTGCACAATTTTGTGTGTCCCACCCACTTTGAGCGACCGTCCGACCTCGATTTCCGTGCCCAATTGAGCCCCAAAGGGACCCCCATTTTGTGTCATGTCAGCAACTTCCGGCCCGTGAAACGGGTGCTGGATGTCATCGACACCTTCGCCCGCGTACGCGCCCAACGCGAAGTCACGCTGCTGATGGTGGGTGACGGACCAGACCGGGCCCGGGCAGAAGCACGCTGCCGGGAGTTGGACTTGGCCCAGGATGTGGTGTTCCTCGGCAAAGTGAAGAACCCCATCGAGCCGCTGTTGATTTCCGACTTGATGTTGTTGCCCTCAGAGACAGAGAGTTTTGGCCTTGTGGCCCTCGAAGCGATGGCCGCAGGAGTTCCTGTGGTTTCTTCCAACGTCGGAGGTTTGCCCGAGGTCAATGTGCAAGAGGAAACGGGCTTCCTACGCGACGTTGGGGACGTGGAAGGCATGGCCCAAGACGCTTTGGCAATTCTTGACGACGGGGCCTTGCACAGCTTCAAGCAACGGGCCAAAGCACGTGCCGCGGAATTCACGATCGACCGCATCCTCCCCCACTACCTCGACCTGTATCACCGCGCACTGGCAATGAACGAGACATGAGTACTTCGCGCATCGGGACACGCATTGTCATGAGCACCCAAGGAGACCGTTGGATGGCCACGGTGTCCGCGGCCATTCCAGATTGGCAGCGACAATCCCTCGAGTTGTGGTTTGGCGCGTGGATTGCCTTGGGGGCGATGCTCGGGTATGGGGTCGCGTCCTTTCCCGGTTCCGAGCGAACGTTTTACGTGATCTGTCTTGGTTTTTGGGCCTTCTTCGCCTTTCGCGCCTTTCGTGCGGTCAGGTGGCGACGCTCGGGGATGGAAGTCATCCAACTCAGCTCCAAAGGCTTGGAATTTCGCAACGACCATGGGGACAAACCTGGCCGCCCCTTCACATGTGCGTTGGATGACATTCAACCTGCCCAAGTCCCCGAACCCAATCCCAAGTCTTTTTTGGAGTCCATGGAGCAGCAGTTTTGGGTGGTGGGTGGCGACCGCATCCACCTTTCCATCCAAGGGAAAACCCATGTCTTTGGAAAGCAATTGGACCCCAGCGATGCCCAACAGCTTGCCAAGGTGTTCAATCAACGACTGGCCAAGCTTCAAAAAAAGCACGCATCCATCGGCGATTGACTTCCGGGGTGCATCGACAAACTTTCTGACCCTGACAGGCCTTGCGCAGGCAGTTTTGGGCCATGAATGTCATTTTTCGAACTGCCCTGGCGGGCCTGGGGTGTGCCGGCTTTGCCGGATCCTTGGCGCTCATTGGATGCGTCGATGCGCCCCGTCCCTGCTCCTTGATTGTCTTAGATGCCCATGGCCATCCCCCTGATTCGGGTTACGTCTTTGTCGCCATGCCCCAAGACTTGTCCATTGGGAATGTCGTCTTGGGGTGGAATGTGGTCAGTGACACCCTGCGTTGGCATCCAGAAACAGGTGAGCTTCTCCCCACGTGTACCCCACCCGAAGGAGCCCACTGGGTCGTCCATTCTCCCAACCCAATCCCAACAGGGTCGTGGCGAACCGCCTTGATTCCCGTTTCGGACGGTGATTCCTGCGTGCTGCCCATCGAAGTGCCCTGGGAGATGCATCTGCGCATCAATCGTCGGATTGGCTCTCCGATTGCGGGCTACGAGCTCCGCTACTCAAGTGACCGCGACGAGGAATCTCTTCTGGCGCAATCCCCCCTCGACCATGGCGCGCGGCATTGGGCAGGCACCCGGCACACGCATGCGGTCCCAGTCAACCTCACCTTGTCACGCCTTCCATCTCTTGGAGAGGGAAACCGCATCGCTTCGACAGGTGAATTCGAATATGTCGATGCCCAAACCTCCTTCACATGCCACTGGGAAGACAACGACGAACACACGCCATGAGGGGGACGCTTTTTTTCCTGGCGTTGTGCGGCTGGATCTCCGCTTGGACTGCACAAACAAATACGGTCCCCGCTCCTGAACCACCTCCCTGGTGCCCTTCTGGTGTGGGATGCACCTCCGTGGTTCAGGCTGCGGTCGATGGAATGCTTGTGTCCGGAAACGCCTCCCTTCGCATGGGCGCAGACGGCGTGTTTGACCGCCCCGTTCTGCTTGTCGAAGGTTTTGATTTTGGCCATGGTTGGAACGCCAATTTGCACGGACACGGGAGCGTGACTTGGCACGGCATCTTTGGCGGGGATGCCGTGAATTTCCCCCTGGGTCTCGAGTATCGAACGCTCCTTGATGAATTGCATGACCTGGGCGCAGATGTGCTGTTCTTGGATTTTGAGGCCGGCACCGCTTCTCTGGAACACAAGGCTGCGCTTCTCTCCTTTGTCATCACATTGGCGCTCGATGCCAAATCGGGGCAATCCCCTGGAATTTTGGTTGGCGTAAGCATGGGCGGATTGGTCGGTCGACTTGCACTGGCTCAATGGGAGCAGGAAGGACACCCTCATTGCTTTGGACAATTCCACTCTGTCGACGCCCCCCACTTTGGAGCCACGATGCCTGTGGGACTGCAAGCTCTTGTGCTGGCCCTTTCCAATCAGTCTGAGCAAGGAGCCCTTCTTTGGCACGCACTGAATTCCTCTGCAGGCCGCCAACTCCTGCAACATCACATTGCCGGTGGTGAAGACCACGAAGCCGCCATGGCCCTGATGTCTGAGGCTGGTTGGCCACAAACCTGTGTCAACTTGGGCGTGATCAACAGCCGCTCCGACGCCCATGCCGATCTGACATCAGATCCCTTGCTGCACATGGAATGGGGTCTTGACGGCCCTGTTTCTGTTGAGCTCGCTCATGTCACCGCCGACCGATGGGATGGTCCCGCAAGTGAAGGGGGAGCCAGCCTCCTGCTTCCAGGCACCTTGTGGCCAGGCGATGAGGTCCCGCTGTTTCAATCCCTCGATGTTCAATTCACACAACCGGAGATGGACGCAGAAAGTCAACCTGGCGCCACAGCCGGTCACCTTCAACTCCTGGCTCATGCCTTGACCACCTCAGTCCCCTTGGACCTGTTGCACGAGTCTGTCCAGACCGATGTCACATTTGTGCCGTGGACGAGTGCCGCGGCATCCACAGAGGCATGCCCTGAAGGTCCCTTTGCCGCGACATCCTTGGCCTCGATGTCG
Organism: uncultured Flavobacteriales bacterium; assembly: GCA_965658245.1. Lineage (GTDB taxonomy): Bacteria > Bacteroidota > Bacteroidia > Flavobacteriales_D > Sanyastnellaceae > UBA11663. The sequence continues at coordinate 80,236 of CBFHRO010000001.1, read as the reverse complement.
GCGCCAAGAGAGACCCATGCCAGTCTGCCCTCCCACCATCGGAATTGGATGATGTCTTGGATCAATGCACTGTGGGATGAAGAATGGCCCGAAGTCATTCAAGGCCCAGACCAAGTTGTGACCTTCGGTTGGAATCATCCTCGAAACAAAGTCGTTCAAGAGGTCCTTGTGAAGTCCAATGGCCGCTTGATTGTCGGGAACAATGACTCTCCATTTGCCGCATTGACGTCTGCTTGCGACGGAGAAATTTGGGTCCAGGATGACGGCGAGATCCACGTAGGATCCCCACAAGGGGCGCGCGGCGAATTGTCCATCTCCTACGGAACCAGTCTCAACATTGGCCCCAATGGCAGGGTCGTCATTCACGAAGGTTCCACGCTGACGGTACTTCCCCATGCGACTTTGGCCATGGTGGGAGGATCTTTGGAGATTCGTCCTGGCGGAAAACTCGTCGTTCTTTCCTCGGCCCGCATCAGAATGGACGAGGGCGCTGTGGTCCAACTCGACGAAGGATCTCAATGGACCCACGCTGGGCACTTGAATGTGAGGCCTGGGCAGACGTCCTTGCTCAACCTCGACGGAAACATGGACTGGAAGCCTGGAAGCACTCTGTGGGTTGGGAACCTGGCCAAGTGCCATTGGAACTTGAGCGAGATGGCATGCTTTCAATTTGACGCCAATGTGACCTGGACGGGAAGCGGACGCGTGGACCTTGAAGGTGGGCAAGGCTCCTTCTTGCCGGAGGGACAGCTCACAACGGGACTTCAAGCATCCTTGGAGGGGGTCCAGTGGACGGGGCAACCAGGACCATCTGCGCACCTTGTGTCCAAGGACGATGTCACCGTCAAAGACTGTCATCTCGGGACGTTCCAGTGGCGGCACGAAGGCGAGACTCAAGCCCAAACACTGATCTTATTTGAAAACAACCATTGGGACATTGGGTGGGCTGAACTTCATCAGCCTCGGCTGCGGGCATGGGACAACCAATTCAATCATGTCACGTTCCACGTCAGCGAAGCGTTGTCGCCATCAAGGCTGGTGAACAACCGATGGATTCACCCTTGGTATGCAAATGCAGCAGCACTGAAACTGGAATCTTGCGATGCCGCTGTTTGGGTCGAGTCCAACGCGTGGCATGGGGGGGTCGGGATGCATCTTCACGACGCCAGCGCCACTTTTGCCTGCAATACCTGGGAGGGCTGCACCGAAGCCCTTCGGCTCGAGGGCACTGGACAAAGTTGCTTCTCGAGTGCATGCGGTGGCGGCGGGAATGCTTGGCTCCAAAACGACCTGCACTTCCACATGCTGGAGGCCGCCTTGCCACAGCTCAGTCAAGGTCAAAATGAACTGGGGTCAGTCTCTGAGCTGGTTGCTTCTGGGACCACCACCACAAGCGTGGATTCGTGGCACATTCAACAGGCATCCTGGGACATTTCCCTTCTCGACAACCCATTGCTAAGCTTGCTGCCTACAAACGTTCAAGCGTGCAGCAACGGCACGTGTGAGGACGTCTCTTGGTGGGCAGATGGGTTGGTGCTCCCTTACGATTGTCATGCCTCGGAGCTTCCCAAACCCCTCAAACAAAAAACGTTGCAAAGAGGGACTTGGAATGTGCTCGGACAAGAGGTTCCTTTCACTCCCGAGTGAGGAATTCCAGCGCAGCAACGTAGCCATGGGCTCCAAGCCCTGTGAGACAGGCCTTTGCCGCTTGGGCCGTGAGGCTTTTGTGGCGAAATCCTTCGCGTGCATGGATGTTGCTTAGGTGCACCTCGATCGCTGGTATGGAGATGGCCTCCACCGCATCTCGCAACGCCACGGAGGTGTGACTGTAGCCGCCGGGATTGAAGATGACCCCCACGCACGTTGCTTGGGCATCGTGAAGGGCGTTGACCAACTCTCCCTCCACGTTGCTTTGAAGGCACTCCACTTCGACGCCCAACTGGGAGGCGCGGACTTGTACCATGCGTTCGAGCTCGGGAAGCGTCATCGTGCCATACAACGACGCATCACGTTGCCCCAACAAGTTCAGGTTGGGACCGTTGAGGAGGAGGATGCGCTTGCTCATTGGAGGACGAGGGGTTTCAGGCCATGGACAAACAAGATTTCTCCCAAGCCATTGAACCGTTCGAAGGCATCTTCGCCCATGGTTTCAATGTCGCGTTGGGTGAAGCCCAAAATGACAAGGTCTGCGCCGCCCGATTTGTTCTTGATGGTTTGCACCGAGCTCCCCTCATGTGTCACGTGTTCGATGTTTTGCTCGGCAATGGGCAGTCGGCCTTCCAGAATGCTCTCGCGCAGGGCGTCTTCTTCCTCTTTCGCTTTGTCGCCGTCGTGCAAGAAGAACACACTGATGCTTGCCTCACCCCACTCGGGATGCCCTTGAAGGATGTAGGCCAGCAAAATCATCAGGCTTGAATTGCTCGCATCATCGGGGTTGATCCAGAGGTGGATGTCGTGCTTGTTGCCAAACTCCCGGCCGCTGCTGCGAAGCAGTGCGAGGTCAAGGCCCGCAGCCACGAGCAATGAGAAGTTGTCAAGGAGCTGGTCACGGTTCGCGGGGTGGTCGGGGGCGTACTCCATCAAAAACAGGTTGTTCCCTTTCCCTGAAATGCCTGGCAGCTGGATGCATTGGGCAATGGCGGAGGTGTAAGACGGGCTGATGATGGTGTCCAGATGAACGCGGCTCTTGTTTCCTCTGGCCCGCTTCACAAGCTCAGCCTGAGCCCGTCGCGCATCTTCTTGGGTTTCGTTGCTCAGGAAACCTTTGATGTAATGCATGTAGGTGCCAAAACCATGACGGAATGCCACCCATCGCACCATGTCAAAGCCTTCCTTGCGCAGGAAGGTGTCAGGCGAAATGGCCAAGACAAAGGGACGCCATCCCGTGGCTTCCTCCAAATCGTCGTCGTCGCTCATTTGCAAGGCCAACTGCAAGGCACGCTGCAATTGAAAAATCACGCCACGGAACAACCTCACCATGCCCTTTTGGCCTCCACCCCGACGCGACACCCAAGCATGAATGCCCACCATGATCAACAAGCTCGCCGTGGCGTACGTAGGGTTCATCCCAAACATCAACACGATGCACAACACCGCCCCCATCAAACTGATGGACCAATGTGAACGGAACGTGGGGCGATAACTCGGGTCTGCGGCCATGTGCTCCAGAAACGACACCAAGCAAATCGCTCCGTAGGTGACCATGAAAAACATGGAGATGATTTCAGCCACCGCATTGATGTCGCCCATGAGCACAAAGGCGAAGGCAATGACACATGTGGCCAGTGAGGCGCGCACAGGCTCCTGCTCCAGTCCTCGGCCCTTCTTCAGCCACGCGCTCATGCCTTCCGGGAAAATGCCGTCGGCCGCAATGGCCTGAAGGGTGCGCGGCGCCACCATGATCGACCCCAAGGCCGAACTCATGGCCGCGGCAGCCAGGCCAACAGGAATGATGGGACCCCAAAGGGCGATGTTCTCCATGTAAAGTTCATCCGTCGCCAATGCCTCCAACGGCGCCGACCACCACAACTTGAGGGCCACCGCGATGTAGATCACGATGCCCACAGCCGTGGCCCAGATGGTGCCTTTGGGGATGCTGACGCGGGGGTCTTTCAAGTCTCCGCTCAATCCCAATCCAGCGGCAATCCCCGTAAACGCCGGGAAGATGAAGGTGAATACTTCGAAGAAAGTGAAGCGTCGTATGGTGCTGCCATCGGGCGCCAACAAGGTGTCCGCGATGGTGCCCACGGGGTTCAAATCGGGATTGCCTGGTCCGCTTCCGGCAAAAAACAACACCAAGGCCGCAAACAACAGCACCACCACCAGGTAGAGCGCTTTGACACCCAAGTCGGCACCTTTTCCGATCATCAGCACCGTCAGCAAAGTCATGACACTGAGGTTGACCCACATGGGGTCGATGTGGATGCCATGGGCCACATCTGCCCAGAGAATGAGGTCACGGCAGGCCACGGTGAACGCAATCACGTAGAAGGCCACACTGATGGCTTGAGAAAGGTAAAGAGCCAGGCCAATTGCACCGCCAATGTTCAACCCAAACGACCTGGAAATCATGTAATAAGCACCTCCACCCTCCACCTTTTGGTTGGTGGCGATCTCGGCGACAGCCAAAGCCGTGGGCACGGTCACCAAGTGCCCCACAAAAACAATCAAGAGCGTGGACACCAGGCCCACGTGGGCCACGGCGTAGCCAAAACGCAGAAACAGAATGGCACCGAGAATGGTCGAGATGGCCGTCAAAAACACGGGCCACGTGCCCATGGTTTTGAGGTTGGGTTGCGACATCATGAGGGAAAGTTACGCCCGGCAAACGGTGCCTGGCGCGACGCAAGAAGGAGGTTATTCACGGACAGGTGCCCAAGAAACGACCGCGTGCACAGGAAGGTGGTCGCTGATGAACACATCCTTCTTGATGATCTCGTCTACACAGGTCCACTCGGTCTTCAATCCCTTCACGTAGATCGCATCGATTTTGGGCCCACCTGAAGATCCCTCCGGCGTGAATGTCGTGTACGACGGGAAGGTCTTGCGGCATCGCGCGCGGACCTCATCGTAGGTGTCGACAAACCCCGCCTCGGCAAGCAACCGGCGACCTGGCGCCTCCGCCTCTTCATTGAAATCTCCGAGCACGGCCGTCGCATCCACCTCGTGAATCGCGTCCAACGATGCAATCAGCCTCGCACTGCCTTCCCGCGCTTCTGCCGAAACATGACTCCAATGCGTGTTGTACACCCTGACGCGGCGGCCGGTTTCCACTTGATGGAACCACGCAACCGTTACGATGCGAGGCAAATCGGCCGACCAACCAACTGCTCCTGGGGTTTTCCAATCGGCCGACAACCAGAGGGTTTCGTGATGAAGCAGCTCCCACTTGTCGTGGTTGTAGAAAATGGGGCAGGCCTCTCCTCCGCCATCGGCATCGCGACCTCGGCCGACGCGGGACATCCAAGGCAGGCGATCGGCGACGTCTTGGACTTGGTGAGGCAACGCTTCCTGGAGGCCGACGATGTCGTAGAACCCGACGATTTGGGCCACCTCATCCCGGCGCTCTGTCCACTTCAACGGGTCCGAAGGATTGTCGTAGCGCACGTTGAATGTGGCCAGCGTCCACTCCCCTTCCCGCACCTGGGCCGACGCCCAAACCGACCCACTGCAGGTCACAATCACGCACATCCAACGAATCCAATGCTGCATGCAACGAAGTTACTGAAGTCGCGAGGTGAACTGCACCGCCTTGGTCGCCTCGCCATGTACCTTTGCCCCATGGGAGGACATCGTCGCGTCAAACGCACATTTCACAAAGGCCAAGAGCTTCGATTGACCATCGAAGACATGGCTTTTGGCGGCAAAGGCATCGCCCGTGTCGAGACGGAAAAGGGCCCTTTCGTGGTGTTTGTCCAAAACGCCTTCCCTGGTCAAGTGGTGGACGCCCAAGTGGCCAAGTGCAAATCGCGTCATGCCGAATGTCGCCTCCTGCGGGTCGTGGAGCCTGCAGACTTCGAAGTGGCCCTCCCGTACCAGCCCATTCCTGGTGCCCCTTACGCCACGGTGCCCATGGAGAAGCAGCACGAATGGAAGGCGCGTACTGCCTTGGACCTCTATCGGAAAATTGGCGAAGTGGAAGACCTCGAAACCCTGTATCAAGGGTTTGTGTCTTCCCCCTTGGACTGGCACTACCGGAACAAAATGGAGTACAGCTTCTCCGAGATCCGCCACGACCTTGAGACGGACCAAAAAGTGGACGACTTTGGGTTGGGGTTCAAGCATCGCGGAACGTGGTGGGCCGTCGAAAACCTCGATGCCGACAGCGGCCTGTTCGACGCACTCGTGGAATCCACGTTGCACAACGTCCGCGAATGGTGTGAAGCCACCGGATTGCCTGCATGGCATCCTCCCAAGCGCGAAGGCTTCTTCCGCTTCTTGGTGGTGCGCAAGAGCTACGCGAACGACGGATTGCTCGTCAACCTGGTGACCACGTCCGATGCGCCCTTGGACGAAGAAGGGTTTGTGGAATGCATCCGAGGGCTTTGGGGCGAGCGCGTCAAAGGCATTTTGCACACCGTCAACGACGACAAAGGAGAGCGCGTGGAAGCGCGAGTAGGGAAGCCTCGGGTGATTTGGGGTGACAGCACTGTGACCGAGGTGCTCCATGGGTTGTCGTTTGGCATCAGCATGGGTTCCTTCTTTCAGACCAACCCCACCTCGGCAGAGCGTTTGTACGCCGAGGTGCTGGCGTTGGCGATGGAAGGCGTGGAGGCGCGTCCCCAAGACGTCATCATGGACTTGTTTTGTGGGACGGGCACCATCGGTCAGCTTGTGGCCAAACACGCCAACACGCCCGTGGTGGGCGTGGACATTGTGCGCAGCGCCATTGAGGACGCCCGCAAAGCGGCGGAGCGCAACGGGTTGACAGGCGTCGAGTTTGTCGCCGCCGACGCCGGCAAATTCCTGCTGGAACACCCCGAATATCAAGGAAAGATTCACACCGTCATCCTCGATCCACCCCGCGCGGGCATTTCCCCCAAAACCTTGCGCAAAGTCATGAGGCTCGGGGCAAAACGCTTGGTGTACGTCAGTTGCAATCCCGCGACGCAGGCGCGCGATCTGGTCGCCCTCAGAGAACAGGGGTACGAACTCAAATCCTTGAAGCTCGTCGACCAATTTCCCCATACGGCACACGTCGAAGCGGTGGCATTGATTGAAAAAATTCCAGGATTTCAACCGACCTTCACGCCATGAGCACACTTCGAGACTTGGTGATGCCCCACGACACGGTGGTCCGAAAATTGGACCGCATGGCACGCGAAATGTTGGAAATCCATTACGCCGAACGTGAACTGGTTTTGGTGGGGGTGGATGGACAAGGGCTTGCGGTGTGCGAAGCGCTGGCTCGCAGGCTTCGAGAATTGTCTTCCATTGACATCGTAGAAGGGTGTCTCACCATGCACAAGGATGCCCCTTTGGACCATCCGCTCGTGTGCGACCTCGACGCGAAAGCCCTTGAAGGGCGGATTGTGTTTGTGATTGACGATGTCCTCAACTCAGGGCGAACCCTCATTCACGGCGTTCAACACCTGCTTCAAGGACGCCCACGAGAGGTGCATACGGCGGTGTTGGTGGACCGCAAACACCGCTCCTTCCCCATCCGAGCAGATTTTTGTGGGCTGACGCTCAGCACCCAGTTGAACGAACACATTGCCGTGGACCTTCGCAATCCTGATGCAGCCACCGTGCATGTGGAGCGTCCCGTTTCCAATTGAACATTCATCCCTCAAAACGCCAGCGGATGCTGGCCAAGGCATCGTCGATGGCCTCCGCTGTGTCCAGGGGCTGCCGCCACACCACATGGGCTGAGCCATAACAGGCTGCGCGTGTCAACAGCATGCGTTCCACCGTCCTCTTCAAATCTTGTCCGTGCTTGTCATGAATCAAAGGCCGCTGGCCTTGATCTTGCTTCAACCGTTCGAGAAGCACCTCGATCGGCGGCCGTAGAGCGACCACAAGCGACCTGCGACGCATCCATTCCATGGCCCCCTCAGCACAAGGTGTTCCCCCACCCGTCGCCAACACAATGGGTTCGTTGGGACGCAAGGCATCTGACAACGCGTCTTGTTCCGCTTCTCTGAAGACGGCCTCACCCAACGTCTCGAACACCTCTTTCGCCGACTTCCCCAACATGCGTTCCACCTCTTTGTCGGTATCCACAAAGCGTCTTCCCATCCGCAGCGCCAATTGCTCTCCAACCGTGGACTTGCCGGACCCCATGAATCCGATCAGCGAAAGATGAAGGAAGGTGCTCAAGGTTTTGGATTCATTTGACGTTGACTGCAAAAAGGTCGTGACCTTCCAACGAACCTACAAGTCGATCGCCCGATTGCACTGCGGCGACACCTGCAGGGGTGCCAGTGAACAGCAGGTCTCCGACTTTCAACGTCATGAATGTCGACACCTCGGCGATGAGACGGTTGACTGAAAACAGCATGTCTTTGGTATGGCCTTCCTGCACGATGTTTCCTTGGTTGGTCAAGGTGAAAGACAGGTCTTGCACGTCTTTGCCCAACTGCTCGAGTGACATGAATTGGCCGATCACCGCAGATCCATCAAAGGCCTTGGCGCGCTCCCATGGATGCCCCTTGACCTTCAATCGTGTTTGGACGTCTCGCGCGGTCAAGTCCAAACCCAAGCTCACCTCGGAATAGTACCGCGGCGCGTGTGCTTCCGAAATGGTTTTGCCCAGACGATCGATCTTGACGACCAACTCCAGCTCGTGGTGCACTTCTTGGGTCCATTCTGGAATGTAGAAAGGATGTTTGTGGCTGAGGATGGCGCTTTGGGGTTTGAGAAAAACCACAGGCTCCGACGGCACTTGGTTGCCGAGTTCACGGGCGTGGTCGGCATAGTTTCGGCCGATGCAGATGATTTTCATGGGATCGTGGATGGATCAGTCGTTCACAAAGAACGCCACCTCCACCCGTCTGTCCAAAGCGCCACGATTCGAAGCGCGCTCCTCCCCAAAATAGTTCAGCACCACGCGTGTGGACAGCACGCCACTTTCCAACAAATGCCGCTGCACGGCCTGTGCCCTCTTCTTGGACAAGGCCAAATTGGCCGCTCGGTCTCCGGTCAGATCGGCATGTCCCGTGCAGACGACGCGCAACTGTGGGTACCTGCCGAGGTACTCCATCACCTCGTTCAATTGCAGTTGCGCAGTCAAGGTCAAGCGGGCACTTCCCTCGTAGAATTGTACGTCAAAGGAAGCCGGCAACTGCAACGCAGCCAACACCGGATCGCTGGCCGGCGAAGGGCGGTTGGGATTCCAAGACTGCACAGCAACGTCGCGCGGGTTGCTGGATGGGGCCGGATTGCCACGCTCCAACGCCTGAATGCGCGCCTCTTGGGCTTCGACCAGCGAAAGGATGCGTTGCATCATGTCCTGCATGGACTGCCATTCAGGCGCATTCGCGCCTGCAGACCCCGAAATCTCGTCTTCGTCGGGCCAACTGCTTTCGTCTTCGCGGTCCAACAGGGACATGGTCTCCAGATTGAAGTTGAGTTCAATCGGTTCGAGCGGCACATTGTCTCCAGGATCGGTCCACCGCGACAACTCCTCCACGGGCAAACTTTGCTCGACGGTGCCGATTTTTTGGAGCAGGCCACGGTTGACGTAGCGTCCAAGCTCCACCCCGCATTGAAGCAGGATTTCTTGGACGCGCTGCTCAATGAGCACATAGGTACGCTCCTCAAAACTTCGTGTCCCTGAACCCCGCATGCGCTCGACGTCCCGCATGTCCAGCTCCTCGAAATCCACCAGAAGCATGGTTACTTCCTCGGAAAAGCCCTTGAAGTCGTCTTGACCAGCAAACGCGCGAATGCGCATCAAATCCCGCACGATGCGCTCCATGTCCTTGCCCACATTGCGCAGAGAGGACGACCAACCAATGTCGTTGTCTTCCACGCGCATCTCCCCCCTCAGGTACACGCCAATGGCATCGATTGCCAGGCCACGCAGCTGTTCGAGTTCCGGATCCGGAGCCGTGCTGTAGTAGTTCACCACAAGCGTTCCCTCTTGGCTTCCCGTCTTGACCGCCCCCTCTTGGGCATGCCCCAAACCAGCGATGCCGGCGAGCATCAAGCACACCAGCATTCGCTGCGCACGCCGAAGCGTGCCCTGCGTTTGGTCAAGGGCGATCATACACAAATTTCGGAAAAATTATGTAAATCACTTTCCCTCCCTCCGCAACACCGTGCGAATGGTGAAAAGCAGGATCTTCAAATCGAGCACCAACGAGATGTTTTCCAGGTACATGATGTCGTAGCGCAGACGTTGTCTCATCTGGTTGACATTCTCCGCGTAGCCATACTTGACCTGCCCCCATGACGTGATGCCTGGGCGGACTTGTTGAAGCCGGAGAAAGTGGGGACTGTGCTGGATGATTTGGTCTGCAAAAAAGGCGCGCTCAGGGCGAGGTCCGACCAGGGACATCTCCCCCTTCAGCACATTCCAAAACTGGGGCAATTCGTCCAAGCGCGTTTGACGCAAACGCTTGCCCACAGGGGTGATGCGCGGGTCTTCATCCGAACTCAGCTGCGGCCGCGCCCCCTCGGCGTCCTGCACCATCGTTCTGAACTTGATGATGTGAAACGGCTTCCCGTGCAACCCGAGGCGTTCCTGGCGGTAAAACACCGGACCCGTTGAACCGCGTTTGACCGAAAGCGCCACGATCAAAAGGACAGGAGACAGCAAGACAAGTGCAACCGCACTTCCCACGATGTCCACAAAGCGCTTCAGGGCTTTCATGCCCGGCCCCAAACCGGTGCGGCTCAGGTTGACAAGCGGAACCCCAAACAAATTGGTCGAACGCACTGTGCCCGCCATGTAATCGAGGGCACCAGGCACCACAAGCAACTCCACGCCCTTCCCTTCCAGCACCGCAACCCACCCCAGCATGGCCTCGCGCTTGGACACCGTGGTGGTGATCACTGCCCGGTCCAGGACATGCTCGTCCAGCCAACGCCCCAACTTGCCAAGGTCGGCTTCCAACTCCGCTTCGCTCATGCTGGCCAGCACTTCCCAGCCCGCTTGCCCTGGCGTCTCCCGCAGTTCTTGAAGAAATTGCGCGTTGTCCTCCTTCCTCCCCACCAAAATCGTGGTGAATGCCCATGCGCCAGACCGCACATGCCCCACCACCTTTGAGGTCCAAAACCATCGTCCCAAAAGCGTCAGCCCCATGTGACTTCCCAACCACACCCCGAGGGTTTGATAATGGTCCACGTGGGTTTGGGTGACGTCGTCAAGCAGCAATGCAAAAAAGAGCGCCACCCCTCCCATGGCACTGGCGCGGATGACCTGACGCATCTCGAGGCCGCGATGACGCTGACGAACATCGGCATACATGCCCATCAGGGCGTACACCGAGCACCAAAACAGCGGCACCAACACCATGGCCAACCAAAAATTCTTGTCGGGCGTGGTGTCGATGTCGATGCCAAACCTTCGGGGCTCGATGACCGTTTTGCGGAACAAAAACAACGTTGCCCAAGCCAAGGCCGCGGCGAGTCCGTCGGTCAGCAAGTAGCGCCACCACCACCCGCTCCAGGGTTGGCGCGAAGACGCTTTGGGTGCCGCCACTTCAATCGTCAAAGTGCACGAATTTGAAGTTGTCAATCCAAATGTTGCCTTCCGTTCCATCTGCCGGGATGCTCGCGTTGAGGCCAATTTCAAACGAGCCCGCATCGGGCATCGACGACAACGCCGGATACAAATCGAGGTAGATCTTGTTCCATTCGCATCCCTCCGCGTCGCAGGTCGGGTTCAACACCAAAATGGGCAGCCGGCCAGCCTGACTTCCGCCAAACACCTCCAACCCCACAACAAAACCCACGTCGCACTTGTAGTGGAATTCGAGGTAGACCGGGCGGTCACGAGGGAGGTCGTAAAACTGCTCGTGGGTGGCGGCGTTCAACTGCGTGTGGGCGCTGTCCATCCGGATGTATCCCGAGCCATTGCCCTCAAAGACGTTGGCAGGATCAAGAATGCGCTGCACCTCGACGTTGCTGTTGCTGCTCTCCAAAAACCGGTTGGCCGACTCAAAATCTTCTGCCAAGATGACCTTGGTTTCCAAGGCATCCGTGCTGACATACCCTCCTCCAAACGCGTGGTCCATTTCCGTCTCCGGATCGCCATCGATGTCCACCCGGCTGACCTCATAGAACGGGTACGTTCTTCTCGTTGCCGCAATGCCGTTGGCGCGGATGCCTGGCACGAGGGTGAGGGTTTGGGGTTCTCCTGCGGGCAAGGCCACGGTCGCAGGCAAAGGGTACACGCCCACCACATCGGTGGCACTGTACACCCACACCTCTTCCACTTTGTGCGCGTCTGTGCCCTGGGCGGGCGTGGTCACCAAATCGTATTCGCTGATGCGCAACACTTCCGGCGCGCCCAAATCCCAGTCCTCCGGGCGGCATCCCATCCATGACAAAACCCACAGGCACACCCAAAGCGGTCCAGTGCCTCTCCATGATCGTTCCAATGACGTGCGCCTCATCGAGGCACGAAGGTACGTCTGCTCAGGCGCACCGCACACACCTCGTCGCGCCGGGCATGAGCATCAATCGGCCGGGAGGAATGTCATCTCCGCACGCCATGCATTTGCCGTATTTCTCGTCCCGCATCCGCGCCATGGCCTTGTCCAGTTGGTCGAGCTCCTTTTCAAGCTGCCGCAAGGCCGCCTCGTTCACGCTTCGGTTGTTGATGGCGTCCATCCGACTGACCCGACCGATGGCGTCGTTGGGCGGGATGGGCTTGGTCAGCTCGCGGTACTCCGCAATGCGCTCCACGAGGTCGACGCGCTTTCGTTCAGCGCGCACTTGGATTTGGGCCTTTTCCTCGGACGTCATGCCTTCAAGATACGCTGTGGACAGCGCGGGGACAACTCTCCCCTGCCCGCCACTTCAATTCCACATTCGCCTGCCTACTTTTGCGGCACAATTCTCAAACCTCCCGACATGAAGTTTTTCATCGACACCGCCAACCTCGACCAAATCCGTGAAGCCCAAGCACTCGGCATTTTGGACGGCGTGACCACCAACCCTTCGCTCATGGCGAAAGAAGGCATCGCTGGCGACGACGCGGTGAAAGCCCACTACAAAGCCATCTGCGAGATTGTGGACGGCGACGTGAGTGCAGAGGTGATTTCCACCGACTTCGAAGGCATGGTGCGTGAAGGCGAAGCCCTCGCTGCCCTTCACGAAAACATCGTGGTCAAGGTGCCCATGATTGCCGAAGGCATCAAGGCCATCAGCCACTTCACTGAAAACGGCATCCGCACCAACTGCACGTTGATCTTCTCTCCAGGTCAAGCGTTGATTGCGGCCAAAGCAGGCGCGTCCTACGTCAGCCCGTTCATCGGACGCCTCGACGACATCAGCTCAGATGGCATGGACCTCATCGAGGACATTCGCAACATCTTCGACAACTACGACTTTGGAACGGAGATCCTCGCAGCCAGCGTGCGCGGACCCATGCACGTCATCGAGTGCGCCAAGCTTGGAGCCGATGTGATGACCGGTCCTTTGAGCGCGATCGAGGGTTTGATGAAGCACCCCTTGACGGACATCGGCTTGGCCAAGTTCCTCTCGGACCACGCCAAGTCCAACGGCTGACCCACCCCGCCAACGCGAGACAACCTCATGGCCCATCTGGTCAAACTTCACGACAACAATCCAGACCCACGAAAGGTCCAGGAAGTCGTACGGACGTTGGACAACAACGGGCTGATTGTCTGCCCCACGGACACGGTGTACAGCTTTGCCGCCAAGTTGGGCAGTCCCAAAGGGTTTGACCGGCTCGCACGGGCCAAAGGCGTCAAGCCGGAAAAGGCACAATTTTCCCTGCTCTGTGCTGACTTGAGTGACCTGAGTCGTTACGCAACCCACATCAGCAACCCGCTTTTCAAAATGATGAAGCGGGCGTTGCCAGGGCCCTACACCTTTGTGTTGCCTGCAAGTGGCGAAGTGCCCAAACTGTACAAAGGCAAAAAGAAGACCATTGGCATCCGCGTGCCCGACCACCCCGTCGCCCAGCATGTCCTGCGGGAGTTGGGAAGTCCACTCATCGTGAGCAGTGTGCACGACCAGGATGCCATGCGTGAATACACGACCGACCCCGAGTTGATCCTGGAGCGGCACAACCACCTTGTCGACTTGGTCGTGGATGGGGGCATGGGGAACTTGGAAGCGTCGACCGTCTTGGATTGCACGGGGTCAGAGCCCGAAGTCCTTCGCGAAGGATTGGGTTCTGTGGAGGACCTCTTCTGATTTCAAGAACGCCTCGGCTCAGTCGCGTGCCCGGGCTTCGAGCATGGGCACGAACGCCGCGTACCCGTGGTCTTTTTTGGTGAACTCGCGCTCACTGATGCGGTCGATGGTCCACATGCGCTGGGTGTCGCCGTCCCCCACCGGGATGACCATGCGTCCTCCCACGTTGAGCTGACCAAGCAGCGCTTGGGGCACGTCTGGGGCGCCGCACGTGATGATGATGCCGTCGAACGGCGCAAAGACCGGCTTGCCTTTGTAGCCGTCACCGTAGTAAAGCGAGGGCTTCCACCCCATGGCCTTCAACAACGGACCCGCCGTGTCGAACAACGCTTTTTGGCGTTCGATGCTGTGCACCTTCAATCCGAGGGCGCAGAGCACCGCGCATTGGTACCCGCTGCCCGTGCCAATTTCCAGCACCTTGGCCCCTGGGTCGGCTCCGAGCAACTCGCTTTGTTTGGCGACGGTGTGGGGCTGGCTGATGGTTTGGCCTGCGGCAATGGGGAACGCTTTGTTGCTGTATGCGAACTGGGAAAACGCGCTGTCCAAGAAAAAGTGCCTCGGCACCCGGTCCATGGCTTCGAGCACCGCTTCGTCGCGGATGCCCATCGTCCGAAGTTCCTCAAGCAGCTTGCGCCGTTGTCCCTTGTGCATGTACGTGTCCTCCGGAAGTTGCATGTCGACCAAACTACACCGCCGCCGCACGCCAAATGTGCATGACCTGTGGGCAATTTTCACATCGCTTTGGTGAAGAGCGCCTGCACCCCCGCGTAGCTTCGCATCATGGTCAAACATTGGTTCAATTGCAAGGTCAGCTCACGCTCCTTGGACAGCGAGGGCGCGGAAGTCAAGAAGGTGGAACAGTTTGTGCTCGATGCCTACACCTACACGGAGGCGGAGACGCGGATGACGCAGATTTGTGAGTACGAAGGCATCCGTCCTTTTGAGATCACCCAATTGACCAAAACCAACCTCATCGAGGTCATTCGATACCCGGAATGCGACAAGTGGTTTCGCGTCAAAATCGCCATGACCACCTTCGACGCAGACAAAGGCACTGAAAAAGAGAGCAACCAGCACATTTTGCTGAGCGCCACAGATGTTCGCGATGCCTACGACAAGGTCTCGCAACACATGAACCAACTGGGTGTGGGCTATGTCATCCCCTCCATTGCCTTCCAAAAAATCATCGAGGTTTTCCCGCAAGAGGAATGGCAGGTGGTCGACGGCCAGGAGCAACCCAAAGACGCCAGTCAAGTACCCCTGGGCGCCGACGTGGACACCGAGGACGCCCCCTTCGAAGCCGAGGCGGTCTAAGTCAACACATCCAACTCCACGCGCTGTCGTAAGCGTCCATGCCTTGCGCGTGTTCCAAAAGCCAACCCAAATATGGATCTGAGCCAAGTGTGGCGCTGTCCCCCACGAGCATGCATGCGTGCTTGGCGCGGGTTTGGGCGACGTGAATGCGGCGGCTTTCCTGCAAAAAGCCTACCTCCCCGCGGTCGTTGCTGCGGGTCAGGGACACGATCATGCCGTCCCGCTCCTGCCCTTGGAATCCGTCCACCGTGTGGATGGTCACTTTCGCTTGGGTGAGGACCTCGCCTGCCACCACCCGCTGATGCCACAGGTCGCGGAGCAACTCGACTTGGGCGGCATACGGGGCGACAATGCCCAAGGTCATGGCGGGATGCTGCTGCAACCACTCGACGGCTCGGTCCAGCGCAAAAGAAGCCTCGTCAAGGTTGGACACGCTGCCCCCTTCTTCCGAACGGCGCTCCTCAAACCCGCACCCTGCCGTGTCGACCCAAAGCCAGGGACGCAACCCATCCAGCGTGGCGTGTGCCACCGTCTCGTGGGCTTGAAGGCGTCCCTCGTAAAAGTGTGCGTTGCCTGCTGACATGATGGCCTCATGCATGCGATGCTGCACCTCGAGCATCTTCGTGCGCTCGGGATGCGCGTCGATCAGGCGCTCAAGCATTGTCTTTTCGAGCAACCGTCCCCCTTGACTCTTCACCGTGGGTGGAAGCTGACAAGGGTCACCACACAGCACCATCCGCGCCGCGCGCCTCATGGGAATGAGGGTCGCCGGCGGAAGGGCTTGGGCGGCCTCGTCCACCACCGCCACGTCGAACTTCATTCCCCTCAGTCTTCGGTCGTCACACCCCACCAACGTGGCGCACACCACATCCGCTTCACCGAGGACTTTTTCTGACAGATACGCTTCCAGCTCTTCGGCCTCTTTCCGCAAGGCGCGAGCTTCAGCCCTTGCTGCACGACGTGCCTCCCGCTGTTCTGCCCCAAAGTTCCGGACGTATCGGTCGGCCTCGCGCTGCCTTTGTTCGGCTTCTTGACGTGTCTTGACCACGCGCGCAAACTCCGGTTGCTCCTGCACTTGGGCGTCCAAAGTCCGCTCGAAAACGTGCTCACTGACGCGCATGGGATGTCCCACACGAACCACCTTCACACCCGCAGCCCCAAAGCGCTCGACCAACACATCGACCGCCATGTTGGACGGTGCGGACGCCAGTACTTTTTCGCCTCCTCCTACAAGGCCCGACACCGCTGTCACCAGGGTCCTGGTTTTTCCCGTGCCCGGAGGTCCGTGCAACAAGGTCAATGGCGCCCGAGACCACACCGCTTCCGCCGCCTTCTTTTGTTGGGCATTCAAGCCCCCAACTTTCGCAGCGACAGCATCGTCCGGGTGAGGATCCTGAGGCCAGACTGACACCGCAAGGGCGGCATTGCGAAGGGCTTTCGAAGGTTCATCTTCGACGTTGACCCAATGGCTAAGTGCATGTGCCATGGCTTTGTAGCTGCGCTCATCGGCGCGGGCGTCCACCGTCCATGAAATGTGCTGAATGGCCACACCTTCGGGGCCATCTCCCTCGAGCACGACATCCATCTCCATGCCTCTCATTTTCATGACCCTCGCGGGCCATGTGCCCCACTCGGCCACCTCTTTGTGGTCGCCGTTTGGCGTCAAAAGCACGGCACTGCCCACCCGAAAGATGCCTGGCAATCCACCGCCTTCTTTGCAGGTTAAACGCCATTTGGCCCCACCAAACGCGTAGGAAGCCTCGGTCACCTCCACGGGTGACCACGTCAGCCCTTCCGCACGTCGAACCTTCAAAGACGAGCCCGACAGCAGCTCTGCAAGGAGTTTTCGATCGTACTCACGCTCCGCAAGAAGCGCCTCCGTCCAAGACGTCAGGAGGTCGACGGGGTGCTCCTCAACTGCCACGTTTGTCAATCGACAATGCGGAAAGTGCCTTCAAAAACGAATGGACCTTCCCCGTCGTATTCCTGACGTACCCCATTGACGTCGGTCACCACCAGAGGCCCTTCTTCCACGGGGATTCGCAACACGTAGAAATAGACACCCGAGGAGGCGTTGTCGGCTGCACAATCCCAAAAAGGCTGCACCCCAAAATCGTCGCTTTCAAAGACCACATTCCCCCAACGGTTGAGGATGGTCAATTCCACATTCGGATAAGACTGGATTCCAGGAATTCGGAAGTCATCGTTGTCACCGCTTGACGCGTAAGGACTGACGATGTTGGGGATGGTGATTTCACATGTCCCAATCGTCACCGTGGCTGTTGCTTCACACAACAAGCCGGGATAATCGTCAAACGCTTGACCAATGCTGGCTTGGAACGTTTGCGGCTGTTCCATGCCCGTGACATACACCACGCTGCCAGACGTATCACTCAAGTATGGGCTGTCGTTCCACGTGACACTCAAATCACCCGGTCCGCCATTGCTCAAAAGGACCTCCAATTCCACAGCTTGCCCGCCACAGAAGATGTCCGCCGAAGACTCAATGAATGGATTGAATTCAACGTACTCTACCTCAAATGCTTGGGAATATTCGCACCCAAAATTGTTGACCGCCGTCGCCGTGTAAGTCTGTGTGCCCGCAGACGGATTGGTGACCGTCACATCTGCACAATTCCAGTCGCCCGTGAGCACGTTGTCCGTGTTGCTGGAGGGCTCCCAAGACGTGCTGTCGCACAACAAGCCAAACTGGGGCGTGAACGATTGGGTCACAGGGTACAAGGAATCGGCGAAGTCAATCCCCCACTCGAAGACAAATCCATTGTCGCTGGCCCACAAATCGCAGATCTCGAGCTGCCAAACCCCGTTGAGGGGACATCCGTCCAAGACGCCCCAAGACGTCTCGGAAGTGTAAGTGCCCGACTCCAATGTCCCTCCCACACCAGGTTCATTGGCCCAGGTGCCCAGGGTGGCGTTCGCGCTCCAGAAATAGTCGTACCCTGTTCCTGGATCTGGGGGATTGTCACCGAAAATCGGGATGCCAAGGGAAGTTCCCGGCCCGGGGTACGAACTCACCAACATGGCTTGACCATTGGGACAGATGAACGTCACATCCAAATCGCCGAGGAACGTGTGCTCCATGTTCACCATGAAGCTCTCAATGCCGTCTCCCGCATCGGCGAGAAGGGCTCCCGGCAGGAAAGAATTGATGTTGATGTCGCTCGTGAAGCACTCCCCAACATTGTCCGGCAACGAGATGGGCTCTCCAAAGTCGTTGCCTGGCTCCAAAGTGTAGGGTTCACCTGTGACATCCACAGACAGGACCACCGATTCTCCCGTGCACGCCGTCTCTTGCACCACGGTATTCCAATTGGGTTCGGTGCTGATGTACACGTAATAATTCGTGGGTTGGATGCTTTCACATCCGCTTTCGTCCACCAAAGACAATTGGACCAATTCGATGCCGGGGTTCGCAAAGGACCATTCCGCATTGGGCGATTCAGACTCAAAATCAATGGTGCCGTCTGCATTGAAATCCCACATGAACATCGCAATGGGAGACTCAGGAGCAATGGATCCCGTTCCTGTGAATGCCACCTCCTCTTCGGGACACACATACAACGGACTTGGTTGAGACTGGTTGATCACGGGTACCGGGGGCAAACATGGCTGCCCACATCCAATGATGGCTCCAAAAATGCCCTCTCCCGCTGGCCCTGAAGCAAAGACCAAGGTCAGGCATCCTGAAGGATTGCTCGAAGAGGCAATGTGAATTTGGTCTTGGAAAGACCCCGTACCGCTGAATGCCAGCAACGGTGCTGCGTCCGAGTCCCCATCATAGATGAACATCGACGACGTCACATCCAATTCAAAATTGATCCACTCCAAGAACACATTCGTTCCATCCTCGGGGCACAACGTCAGTGTGAAGTTTTCATTGGGGCTGTAGCCAGCCCCACCCTCACCACTCGTGTCGTACAACACCCCGCCGCACGCCGAGGCTGCGCCATCACTGATCAAAACCTGACCGCTGGCCGCGGAGCAAATGGCCAAGGCAAGGGCTGCAAGCCCAGTCTTCATAGAAGTCTCCATCAGTTCATCAATTTCATGCGTTCAACCAACACCGTGAATCGTTCCTGAGAAGGCAGAACCACGTAGGCCCCCTCCACTGATTCGAGCCAAGTAAACGACCCCTGAACTGGACGAAACTCGCTTTGGAGCAATCGCAGGGCCAACGACACATTGGGGTTGCCAGGGAGAGGCTGTGTATGAGGAATGGCCTTGGCTGGAGATTCCAAAACACGCATGCCAACATGAAGCAGCGCAGCCTCTTCGAAACCCACAGGCTCAACCACCACCTTCGCTGCGGTCCAGCCTCGATGTGCTGCCACAACCTTTACGGATTCTTCGAACGAAAGTTCTTGCTGCCCCATGGCCGAAACCCCGAGCAACATCAGCATGGCTGACAAAGTGAGGCCGAATAAAGTCGTCTTTTGATTCATGTTCTTCTCATTTGGCCAAAGTGCTTTTGCGACGGCACTTTGGCGCTCACTGCGTCAAAAATACTTCATTGGGCAAGAAGGCCTCTTGGGGAGACTTTTGGGCATCCACGAGTTGTGCCGGAACAAAAAGTGTCTCACAGTTTGTCTGAGAAAAAATCTGTCTATCTTTGCCCCCCCTTAACGAAGGAGAACGACCTGGTAGCTCAGCTGGTTAGAGCATCTCACTTTTAATGAGAGGGTCCTGGGTTCGAGTCCCAGCCGGGTCACAAAGGCGCATCAAGCCTTGCACCGCCCAGGTGCTGAAATTGGTAGACAGGCATGGTTGAGGGCCATGTGTCCGTTAGGGCGTGTGGGTTCGAGTCCCACCCTGGGCACAAAAAGCGAGTGGCTGAAATGCCCTCGCTTTTTTTGTGACCCAAGTTTCGCGACCTCATTTGGATTGTATCGACTTTTCAGGGCATCTTGACGTACACCATTTCTCTCATGACTTCACCTACCTCTTGGACTGTCGCCATTCGGCAGCGTTTTGAAGGCATTTTCGAGCCTGAACTTTTGGATGAAATCCAAGCCCATGGTCAACATTTGGTGGTTCCAGAAGGGACCATGTTGATGGACGTCGGCCAAACCATGGATGCCATCCCCCTTCTGCTCGAAGGAGCCATCAAGATCATGCGTCTCGACAAAGAGGGCGATGAAATCCTGCTGTATTTTTTGGAATCCGGAGACAGCTGCGCCTTGTCCATGGGCACGTACATGGGCCAAAAAAGGAGCAGCATCCGTGCCGTCACGGAACGAGACACCTCGCTCGTCATGGTGCCTGTCAAGGCAGGACAAGCATGGATGAAGACGTTCAACACATGGTCGTCGTTTGTGATGGAGAGCTATCAAGGTCGTCTGGAGGAAATGCTCGAAGCCATTGATGCACTGGCCTTCATGGATCTTCCAACACGGTTGCGTCGATACCTGTCTGACAAGGTGAAGATCCAGGGGGACATGACCCTCCAAACAACGCACCAAGAAATCGCCAACGACCTCCACACGTCTCGCGTTGTGGTGTCGAGGTTGCTCAAAAGTCTCGAGCGCGAAGGGGTGCTTTCTCTCCACCGCAACGCGGTGGAAATGAAGGAGTACTGAGGCGCTTGCGCAACCCGCGTCACATGCGCCCGATTGCGCCGCCATTACCTTCGCCACTCACCAACGAAACGCACGTGCGCCTCTCCGATTTCTTTCCCGCCACCTCGTGGCTCCCGAAGTATTCCAGAACCGACTGGGGCGGCGATTGGCCTGCTGGACTGACTGTGGGAATCATGCTCATCCCACAGGGCATGGCCTACGCCATGATTGCTGGACTCCCTGTGGTCTACGGACTCTACGCTGCCCTGTTGCCCCAAATCGTGTACGGCTTCATGGGGACGAGTCGGCATTTGGCCGTGGGGCCTGTCGCCATGGACAGCCTGCTCGTGGCGGCCGGACTGACTGGCATCGCAGTCGCAGGGTCTGAGAACTACATCGCACTGGCCTTGCTTTTGGCCTTGATGATGGGTGCATTGCAGTTGAGCATGGGCGTCCTCAAGCTCGGTTTCCTTGTGAATTTCTTGTCGCGGCCCGTGATTAGCGGCTTCACGAGTGCGGCTGCCTTGATCATTGGTCTCAACCAACTCCCCCACCTGCTGGGCGTCACCAGCGGCCGCAGCAACCAACTTCACAAGCTCCTCGCCGGTCTCGCTGACGTGGTCAGTGAGGTGCACCTTGGAACACTCGCCGTGGGTCTCATGGCCACCGGCGCCCTGCTGGCCTTGAAGAAATGGGCACCCCGCATTCCCGGGGCCTTGGTGGTGGTGGTGGCGAGCATCGTAGCCTCGTGGGCGTTGGGATTCCAAAACTTGGGCATCAAGGTCGTGGGGGTCATTCCAGACGGCCTCCCTTCCTTCACCCTTCCAGCGTGGTCCCTCGACGACGCCCGCACCCTTCTCCCCACGGCGCTGACCCTGTCTTTGGTGGCCTTTATGGAGGCCATCAGCGTGGCCAAGGCCATCGAGGAGCGTCACGGATACCGCGTGGACGCAAACCAAGAGCTTCGCGCCCTGGGCTTGGCCAATGTGGTGGGGTCCTTGTTTCAAAGCTACCCCACCACGGGCGGGTTCTCCCGCACGGCAGTCACGGAACAGGCCGGCGGCAAGACCCCCGTCACGGCATGGATTGCCGCAGGAGTCATCGCCCTGACACTCGTCGCGTTGACGCCACTTTTTTACCACCTCCCCAACGCTGTGCTTGCCGCCATCGTGATGGTGGCTGTGGCGGGGCTTGTGGATTTGTCCTATCCCCGCACGCTGTGGAAGCAAGACCGGATCGAAGCCGGAATTTTGCTCGCCACCGTGGTGGTGACGCTCACGGTGAGCTTGCCCATGGGCATCGGCCTTGGCGTCCTGTTGGCGCTGGGCTTGGCCGTTCGGCGCATGATGGTGCCCCACGTGGCCGTGCTCGGAAACGTGGAAAACGTGTTCCGGAATGTCGACCGATTTGAAAACGCGGTGACGGAACCTGACGTGCTTGTGGTGAGGTACGACGGCGCCGTGAATTTTGCCAATCAAGCCCACTTTCGAAGCACCCTTGTCGGATTGACCCAAGGCCAACCTGAACTCCGATTGGTGGTGCTCCAGGCGGACACAATCTCCTACATAGACGCATCGGCCCGTGCCGCGTTGCACGCCCTCCTTGAGGAATGGCGTGCCGTAGGAATCCAGCTCTGCTTGGCGGGCGCCATCGGCCCAGTCCGCGACGCCCTTGCCGCAGATGGCCTCTTGGAAAGCGGCGCTGTATGCTGTCAACTGACGGTGGAGGACGCCATGGCGAACTACCGCAATCCTGGGTCTGTGCCGCCCGTCCACCAGAACATGGCCACACAACACAGCTGACCTGCATCACGACATTGCGCAACTTCAGAAGCGTTCATGTGTGACTCAGGTCAACAAGGGGTCGGAGAGAACGGCGCTACTTTTGGACGACAAACACTCAGAGACATGGAAGTCAAGCAGATTTACACCGGTTGCCTCGCCCAAGGGGCATACTACATTGAAAGCAACGGCGAAGTGGCGATTGTGGATCCGCTCCGCGAAGTGCAGCCCTACATCGACCTCGCCAACGAACGCGGCGCCAAGATCAAGTACGTCCTCGAAACGCACTTTCACGCGGATTTCGTGTCGGGCCACGTGACGCTGGCGGAAAAAACGGGAGCGCCCATTGTGTTTGGCCCCAACGCCCATCCGGGCTTCGACTTTCACGGCGCGAAGGACGGAGAGCGTCTGAAGCTCGGCGACGTGGAAATCGAGGTGTTGCACACACCCGGCCATACCATGGAAAGCACGACCTTCTTGTTGCGCGACGAGGAAGGCCATCCTCACGCCATTTTCTCAGGTGACACCCTGTTCTTGGGGGATGTGGGGCGGCCTGATTTGGCCCAAAAGAGCGACCTCACCATCGAGGACCTCGCCAGCCACCTCTACGACAGCCTTCGCAACAAGATCATGACCTTGCCGGACGACACTGTCGTCTACCCAGGTCACGGCGCTGGATCAGCGTGCGGCAAGAACATGAGCAAGGAAACGGTGGGAAGCATTGGCGACCAAAAGGCGACCAACTACGCCCTCCGCGTTGACATGACCCGCGAGGAGTTCATCCAAGAAGTGACCGACGGCCTTGCACCTCCTCCCGGCTACTTCCCCATGAACGTGGCCATGAACAAACAGGGCTACGACAGCATCGACGACGTGATCACACGAGGTACGCAGGAATTGTCTCCAGAGGCGTTTGACGCCGCCGCGAACGAGACAGAAGCCGTGGTGCTCGACATCCGTTCTACGGACGAGTTCATCACCCGCCACATCCCACGCTCGACTTTCATCGGACTCGCAGGGGGATTTGCGCCGTGGGTGGGCGCCATGATTGTGGACGTCAAGCAGCCCATTTTGCTGGTCGCGAACGAAGACCAAATCGAAGAAGCCATCACCCGTTTGTCTCGGGTCGGCTTTGACAACGTCCTCGGCTACTTGAAGGGCGGCATGGACGCCTGGGTGGCAGCTGGAAAGGAAACAGATTGCATCCAAACCGTCGACGCCGAGGCCTTCGCTGGCGTCTTGAAGAACACCCCCGACGCGAAAGTGGTGGACGTCCGCAAAGACGGCGAATTCCTCTCTGAGCACGTGGAAGGTGCCATTCATGCGTCCCTCGAATTTTTGGGCAGCCACATGGACCGCATCCCCAAGGACGAGCCCTTCTACCTGCACTGTGCAGGCGGCTACCGCAGCTTGATCGCGCACTCCATGCTGAAGGCGCGTGGATACCACAATGCGATTGACGTGCTGGGCGGCTTCCAAGCCATCGCTAAGACGGACGCGCCCAAGTCAGACTACGTCTGCCCGAGCACGCTCTGAGCACCGACAGAGGGCCAGTTGTCCTGTGAATGCAGGCACCTGGAGCTGGGCGGCAGGGTGATGAAATTTGTCACGAGTTTCTCTACCTTTGCCGCCCACTTACCCGGGTGGCGAAATTGGTAGACGCGCAGTCTTCAGGCGGCTGTGCCTTCGGGCGTGCTGGTTCGAGTCCAGTTCCGGGTACTGAAAAGACCTTGCTCCCCCAGAGCGAGGTTTTTTTGTGACCTCATTCCGCCCAAACCCACGCGCACCGCAACCGAACAGGTCATTCGAGATGTATTTTTCAGGCATGGTGCAGGTAGAACCCATTGGCGCCCCAACCGGGCAACGACCCACGCTGTTCAAACGAGACGGCCGACCCACAGTCATTGGGGGGCCGTGCAGTGCAGAAAGCCGAGACCAAGTCTTGGAGACAGCCCGCGCCTTGGCTCAAGGGGGACGTGTCCAATATCTCCGGGCGGGATTGTGGAAGCCTCGAACCCGGCCCAACAGCTTCGAGGGCAGGGGGATTGAAGCGCTGCCATGGCTGATGGAAGCACAGCGTGAAACCGGCTTGCATGCCATGACTGAGGTCGCGACTCCAGCGCATGTGGAGGCCGTCCTGAAGGCGGGCATGTCCAGCATGTGGATTGGGGCACGCACCACGGTGAGTCCGTTTGCCGTCCAAGCCTTGGCCGATGCCCTCCGAGGTGTCCAAGCCACCGTGCTTGTCAAGAACCCCATGCACGCCGATTTGAAGCTTTGGATGGGTGCAATCGAACGCATCGAAGACGCGGTTGATGGCGAAGTAGGTGCTCTGCACCGTGGATTCTCGAGCTACGGCAAGAACGAATTTCGAAATGCCCCGATGTGGGAGATCCCCATTGCACTCAAGGCAGAGATGCCAGAATTGCCACTTCTCTGCGACCCCTCCCACATCGCAGGCCGTCCAGATCTTTTGCAAGACGTGGCCCAGCGTGCCATGAATTTGGGCTTGGACGGCCTCATGCTGGAGTCTCACCCCAACCCTTCATGCGCACTGAGCGATGCCGAGCAACAAGTCACGCCCAACGAGTTGCACATCCTTCTCGAATCCTTGGAAGTGCCCTCGGCGGGCGGCGAAGGCAACCACGACAGAGACGCCTTGGAAGGCATGCGGCTCCAGATTGACAGTGTGGATGAACAACTGCTGCAGCTGCTTGGCCGCCGAATGGAACTGGCCAAGGCCATCGGCACCGTCAAACACAAAAACCGTTGGTCCCTTCTCAGCGTTGGCCGGTGGCGTGACATCATTGCAAGCCGAACGGCCTGGGGAAGCGAATTGGGACTCAGCCGAGAATTCCTTTCCAAAATTTTGACCTCCGTGCACGAAGAAAGCATCCGCGTGCAAGGAGACGAGGCCAATGAGCGACGTGCAAAACAAAAATAGTCGCCATCTCAAAGTACTGTATATCAGAAAGTAAACCTGCAATCCGCAGGTTTTTTTTGTGCCCAATGAAACTTATTTGAAGGCTGTGGCGTAAAGGACCTTGGTTTTGGTTAACCGCGCTTACACAAGCGCATGAATCAGGCGATTTGGTTGAAGGGGCTCCTCAAACGTGAGGGCCCCTTTTTTCATGCCTCAGATTTCGTAAACATCGCAATCCAAATGGAGCGACTCAGCCGATACAGAACCGGCAAGAGCACGACCAACAAGGTGATGCCTGTCGTGAGGAAGGTTCCAGGATGGGTGAACATCCCAAACTCCATCCACCCCCACGCATCAAAGCACTTCAGCGCCACCAAGACTGCAATCCACAGCGCCACGGTCAGGGCATAACTGACATAGGCGGCTCCAAAGTAGAATCCCGGTTCGCGCTCAAAATCTTCCCCACACGCCTTGCATGCAGAATGCATGGCTGCAGTGTGGCGCAAATCGTAGGCGTTGGGCTTGACAAACAAGTTGCCTTTCCCACATTTGGGACATCGATTTCGAAGAATCCAAGGGAGTTTGGGCATGAAACAAAGGTCTCTCAAAACCGCTCAGGCAACGCAACCTAAGTGACGCAACCTCTTATCCGTGCTGAAGACGGTGCAATTCGGCATACCGGCCTCCCAAGTCCATCAGCGTTTCGTGGTCGCCTTCCTCCACCACACGACCCTCCTCCATCACGGCAATCCAGTCGGCATCGCGAATGGTGGACATTCGATGGGCGATGACCAGCACCGTCCGTCCTTTCACCGAGCGTTCCAGCGCCTGTTGAACAACGGACTCGGAACTGGCATCCAATGCCGAGGTCGCTTCGTCAAGCAGGATCAGATCCGCATCCCGGTACAGAGCTCGGGCCAAAGCCACGCGCTGACGCTGCCCCCCACTGAGCTTGCCTCCGCTGTCCCCCACTTTGGAATGCAACCCGTCGGGCAGCTTGTCTGCGAATTCAATCACGTGGGCGGCCTCAGCTGCGGCGACCATTCGGGCTTTGTCCGGTTGGGCGTCCCCAAGAACAATGTTGTCGGCGATGGACCCGTGGAACAGCACGGCATCTTGGGTCACCACGGAGAGGCGCTGACGCCAAGATGACCCTGACACGCCACGCAAATCGACGCCGTCCACCAAGATGGCGCCTGACTCCGGGTTGGCAAATTTGCTCAGGATGTGGGCGACCGTCGTCTTTCCTGAACCAGAAAGGCCCACCAACGCGACCACTTTGCCAGCGGGGACGGCCAGATTGAATCCCTTGAGGGCCGCCGATTCTTGCCCCGGGTAGCGGTACACCACATCCTTGAAGGTCAAGGTGTCTGTCAATCGTGGTGCCTCTGCCCCTTCCTCTCCCAGGTCGCCCTCCATGTCAGGCGCATTTTCAAACAGGGCTTCCAAACGCTCGAGCGAGGCCGCCCCTTTGGACACCCGAAACACCCCGTCTGACAACGAACGGGCGGGAGGAATGATTTGGGAAAACACCACGAGATATCCGATGAACCAGTCGCCAGACAAGGCCGAATCTCCGGTCAGCACGAGGCTTCCTCCGAAAGCGAGCAACACCGCCATCACCGTAAGCGAGATGACCTCGCTCATGGGGGATGACATGCTCTCGCGACGGTGCATTCGGCGCATGGCCTTGAAGTGGCCGTGATTGCGCTCAGCGTAGGCCGAGGTGAATTGCGACTCCGCATTGAACGCCTTGACAATCCGCATGCCCAAAAGCGTCTCTTCCAGCACAGACACGAGCTGACCGAGCTCCTCCTTGCCTTTTTGGGCATGTCGCTTCAAACGCTTGGACCACCGGCTGATCAGCCAGCCTGAAAGGGGAAGCAGCACAAACGCAAACAAGGTCAACTGCCAACTCAGCACCAGCAACGTTCCCAAACTCACCAGGATGAGCAAGGGCGCCTTCAGCAAGGCCTCCAACGACCCAATGACGGAGTGCTCCACCTCCATCAGATCGTGGGTGAATCGGCTCATGACGTCCCCTCGCTTGGATTCGGAGAACCACCCCATGGGCATCCTCAGGAGCTTCTCGTACAAATCTTGGCGAAGGTCCCTGCTGACGCCGGTTCGGATGCCCGCCATGACGTACAGCGCCGCGTAGTGCACCGCGTTTTTCAGCACCGCAAGCCCCACCATGGACACGCACAATGCGCCGAGGGCGTAGGAAGCGCCGTGGGTTTGGACGAAGGTGTCAAACGCGTGACTGACGGCGGCAAGGACACCCTCCTGCCCCTCCACCTCCATGGGGGCGGACGACCCAAACAAAATGCGCAAAAACGGCACGACTGACAAGAAGGTGAAGAGGTTCAACACCGCACTCAAGGCGTGCAAGACTCCCATGAGCACCACGCTTCCACGCTGGTGCCTGATCAAAGGAAGCAAGCCCCAAACGGCCTTCATCCGCGCACGAGTTTGGAAGCAAACCCGAGGTAGTTGTCGGGCGTGATGGCTCGCAACTCTGCCTTGACGGCTTCCCCCACCTCCAACCCGTCAATGAACTCGGCCATGACCGAGGCGTTGATGGTGCCATGGGTTCGGGTCAAGGCCTTGAGCGCTTCGTAGGGCTCAGGGTACGCCTCACGACGCAAAATGGTCTGGATGGCTTCCGCCACAATGGCCCAGTTGGATTCCAAGTCTGCAGCCAATTTGGCCTCGTTCAAGACCAACTTGCTCAGCCCTTTGCGGGTGGCGTTCATCGCAATCACGCTGTGTCCGAGAGGAACGCCTAGGTTGCGCAGCACCGTGCTGTCGGTCAAATCACGCTGCAGACGGGAGATGGGCAGCTTTTCGGCAAAGTGCGCCAACAAAGCATTGGCCACACCGAGGTTGCCCTCGCTGTTCTCGAAGTCGATGGGATTCACTTTGTGCGGCATGGCCGAAGACCCCACTTCACCCGCCACGATCTTTTGCTTGAAGCAATCCATGGAGATGTAGGTCCACACGTCCTTGTCCAAATCCATCAGGATGGTGTGCACCCGGCGCAGCGCATCGCACCAGGCGGCAAGGTGATCGTAGGGCTCGATTTGGGTCGTGACCGCAGTGCGGGTCAATCCCAGCACCTCTTCCACGAACTGCGTGCCAAAGGCGGGCCAATCCACCTCGGGATACGCCACATGATGCGCGTTGAATTGCCCTGTGGCTCCGCCAAACTTGGCAGCGTAAGTCGCGTTGACCAAGGCGTCGCGCTGGCCACGCAAGCGATCCACAAACACTTGGAATTCCTTTCCCAACGTCACCGGCGAGGCGGGCTGGCCATGGGTGCGTGCCAACATGGGAACCTCCTTCCACTCGACGGCGAGGCGCGCCACATCCGCGATGGTCTCGTCGAGCAAGGGCAACACCACTTGTTCTGTGGCGCGCTTCAACGACAAGGGCACTGCCGTGTTGTTGACGTCCTGCGACGTCAAACCAAAGTGGACAAATTCCTTCCACGCCCCCACGCCCAATTGCTCCATGGCTTCTTTGACGAAGTACTCCACCGCTTTGACGTCGTGATTGGTGATGCGCTCCTTGTCCTTCACCCATTGCGCATCCGCCTCTGAAAATGTTCGGTAGACGTCGCGGAAAGGCTCGATTTTATCCTGGGGGAAATCGGCCAACTGGGGAAGGGGCATGGCGACAAGTGCCAAAAAATACTCGACCTCCACCTCCACGCGGTGGTGGATCAGGCCGAGTTCAGACATCCAAGGAGAAAGGGAGGCGGTGTGTCGACGGTAGCGTCCATCGACAGGAGAAATGGCGTCAAGCATGAGCTGGAATCAAAGCCCAAAGGTACTCAACTGCGCGGAGCTGTAGCTACCTTCACCCCATGCGATTGCACACGATTCACACCGGGAATTTCAAGTTGGATGGCGGCGCGATGTTTGGGGTGGTTCCTCAACAACTTTGGTCGCGCACCAATCCGCCAGATGCCCAAAACCTCTGCACTTGGGCGATGCGTTCGCTCCTGGTGGAGATCGATTCGCGGTTGATTTTGATCGACTGTGGCATCGGCGACAAGCAATCCGAGAAATTTTTCAGCCACTACCACCTGCATGGCGAACACTCCTTGGATCGCAGCCTGCGCGAAGCCGGGTTTGCCAGAGAGGACATCACCGATGTCCTCCTCACTCACCTGCACTTCGACCATGTGGGCGGTGGTGTGATTCGTCGCAGTGACGGCATACTCGTTCCCGCCTTCCCCAACGCGACCTACTGGTCTAACGACGCGCATTGGCAATGGGCCGTGGAGCCGAACGCCCGTGAGAAAGCGTCGTTCCTCTCCGAGAACCTGCTCCCCCTGCAAGAAAGCGGCCAGCTGCGCATGGTGGAGCGCGAGGGGCGGATCACGCGCAATGCCCTCGGAATCCAAGGCTGGGACATCTTCTTTGCGGATGGCCACACAGAGAGCCAAATGATCCCTTTGCTGCGCCATCCCTCAGGCCAAACCATGGCCTTCATGGCCGATCTCCTTCCGAGCACAGGACACATCCCACTGGCCTACGTGATGGGCTACGACACCCGTCCCCTGCTCACGCTCGAAGAAAAGAAACTGTTCCTCGACACCGCCGCCGACGAGGAGTGGGTGCTCTTTTTGGAGCACGATGCCGTGAATGCGGCATGCATCGTTCAGCACACAGAAAAAGGCGTTCGACTTCGCGAAGCGGCGCCTTCTTGGAACGAACTGATGGGGTAAGCCAGCCTCGAAACCGTGCTCAGAGTCCTGCAACAATCCGGGCTGGCAAGCCGGGACCTTCGTAAATCATGCCCGAATAGACCTGCACCAAACAGGCCCCGGCATCCAACTTCTCTTGGGCCGCTTCTGCGCTGTCAATCCCGCCCACACCAATGATGGGGAAACGGCCTTCGCTGCGCTCGGCGAGGTAACGCACCACCTCCGTGGCGCGCGCACGAACAGGTGCGCCACTCACCCCTCCTGGGCCCATGTCTTCCACCTCTTGTTCGGGAGTCACAAGCCCCGCACGCGAGATGGTCGTGTTGGTCGCCACAACCCCGTCCACCTTTTCTTCCTGAACGATTTGAACGATGTCGTCAAGCTGACCGTCTGTCAAATCCGGTGCAATCTTCAAAAACACGGGCCGGTGACCGGGGTGAGACCCGTTGCGTTCCACCACGGCGCGCAGCAGCTTCGCCAACGGCTCCTTGTCCTGCAACTCTCTCAATCCCGGTGTGTTAGGCGAACTCACATTGACCACAAAGTAATCGACGTGCGCGTGGAGCGCATCCACACATGCGAGGTAATCTTCCACCGCCTTGTCGTTGGGCGTGATCTTGTTCTTCCCAATGTTCCCTCCGACCACGAGTCCCTTGGGACGTCGGACCAAGCGCCCAGCAGCAGGGTACAATCCGTCGTTGTTGAATCCCATGCGGTTGAGGATGCCGCGGTCTTCCTTCAGTCGAAACAGCCGAGGTTGGGGGTTGCCACTTTGGGCACGTGGGGTAAGGGTGCCGATCTCCACAAACCCAAACCCAAGCATCTCCAACGCGGGCAACCAGCGCGCGTCCTTGTCGAAGCCCGCCGCCAATCCCACCGGGTTGGGAAACGTCAGTCCCGCCACCGTCACCTCGCGTCCGTTGTTGCGTTTTGCCGCACGACGCTTCATCCACCACGACACGCCAGGGACACGAGACGCGAACACGAGAAGGTCCATGGCGGCGTAGTGCGCACGCTCCGGAGACATCAGGAAAAACAGGGGTTTGAGGACTTTTTCGTACACGACCCAAAGGTAATTCGCGGCCCCGCCCAGCCTCTCAACATGTGAATAACCCTGTGGATAGCGTTCACGAAATCCCCCTTCTCAGCCTCAAAACAGGGGCTTAGCTTTGAATCCCAAGGATGAAGAACCTGGGACTACTCAGCTGGCTTTCAAAGAAAAAACTCACCGACGAACAGGTGGCGAACATTTTCGTCAACACCTCGTTCGAGACGGTCGAGCAAGGCTGGCCTCAAGTTGCCGCGTTTCTGAACGCCGCCCCAGAATTTGACAGCTGTCCCCTCCTGAACGAAGACGACTACGGAAAGTTCCTGATGATTGTCGTCTCAGCCAACCTCAGCCTCATCCCCAAGCATTTCGACCCGGGCGTGGACCGGGCGATCATCCAGCGTTGCTGCGCGAAGTTTGGGTTTGCCCTGGGCCTCCCGCCTGAATCCTTTGCACGCAAGGTGAAGGAATTCCGCAGCTTCATGAAGGAAATCAACCGTCCAAGCAAAAACACCTTGACGGCAATGACCCGAGCCGTATGCTACAAGTACGGCGTGATTGCCCACCAGGAGCCCTATTTCCGCGACATGAACGTGCCCAACCCCATTTTGCAGAAGAACCTTCGCGAATTGATGGAGCACTTCCTCTGGGACTGGGAAGACTTCGTGGATCAGTACCGCGTGGTGTTGGCCCCCTCCGAAGAGCAGGCTTGAGCTTCCCATCACGTTCGGCATCCATTCAATCCATCATACGCGCCATGTCGCGTGAGATGTCCTTGTCTTTGAGCGACTGCCGCTTGTCGTGCAACTTCTTGCCTTTCGCCACCGAGAACTTCAGCTTGGCGTAACCACTGCTCGCAATGAAAAGCAACGTCGGCACCAAGGTCACTCCCACGTCCTTCACCTTCTTCTCCAGCTTTTTGAGCTCGGTGCGCTGCAGCAAAAGTTTGCGCTTTCGGCGCGGATCTTGCGGCATGTACCCGGCGTTGGGGTATTCGGCGACGTACATGTTGTACACCCACAACTCTCCCTTTTCAAAGCGGCAATACGATTCCGTGATGCTCGCCTTGCCTCCGCGAATGGATTTGATTTCCGAACCGGACAGCACCAATCCTGCCGTGAAATCGTCCGTCAGGAAATACGTGTAGGATGCCTTCTTGTTCTTGATCTCCACCGCCATGAAGCGAAGTTACGACCAGAGGGTTGGAAGCGCAGGGGTTCCGGGTGAACTTCGTCCCATGTCTGACGCCGCCCTCTTCTCATTGCCCAAGGTCGAATTGCATTGCCATCTCGAGCTGGCATTTCGAAGGTCGACCTTGAAACAATGGGCCGTTGAACTCGGCATGGATGTGCAAGAAGACCAAGCTTTTGACGACGCGTTTCTGGTGAAGGCGCCCATGAAAGATTTGCCATCTGTTCTTCACAAATTCCTCAATGCTCGTGACGTCATTGACACCGAAGACAAGGTGGAGCAATTGACGTACGAAGTGTGCGCAGACATGCATCAAATCAGCAACGTCCGCGTCCTTGAACTGCGCTACGCCCCGTCGTTTCTTCTCGACGCTCATCCTGGGATGGATGCCGACCGCATGCTGGAAGCGATTCAACGCGGGGTGGCCCGGGCGGAGCGTGAATTCCCCATGGTGGTGGGCCTCATCGGCCTGCTTCAAAGGATCAAAAGTGTGGAGGACAATGCGAGATGGTGCGACTGGATTTTGGAGCGCAAGGCGCATTTCGTGGGGCTCGATTTGGCCGACGATGAGGTGAATTGCCCCGCCCAACCCTTTGCGCCTTTGTTTCAGAAAGCGAAGGCGCAAGGCTTGGGCATCACCGTCCACGCAGGGGAACCCGCTGTCCCGGGTGCTGCGCGCAACATCCTCGTGGCGTTGGATGAGTTGGGGGCGGACCGCATTGGTCACGGCGTGCAAGCCATTCACGACGAAGAAGTCATCGCGCGTTTGGTGCGCGACCGCATCCCCCTCGAATTGTGTCCATGGAGCAACGTACTGACGCAGGCCGTTCCCTCCCTGGCAGCACACCCCTTCAAGCAACTTCTCGACCGGGGCGTCCGCACCACCTTGAACACGGACGACCCTGGGGTCATGGACGTCAATTTGATGGACGAGTGCCGCAATGTCATGATCCACCTCGGACTCACCCTGGAGGACGTCACCCGATGCAACGAATGGGCGCGCGAGGCGTCTTTCATTTCGAGAGAACGCATCGAACGCGTTTGGCCCAAAACGATGTCATGAAGCACGCCTTTTTCCTTTCTCTGGCCGTGATGGTCTTGTCCCTTTGCACGCATGGCCAAACCGTGGGCACCCTTCTCAATTCAGAGGCAGCCTTTGATGGGTACACGCTCGTGGACCCCATGGGCTCGGGCAACACGCATTTGATCAACAACTGTGGTGAGGTCATCAACTCCTGGACCAGTGACTACAATTCTGGCGGCGCCTGTTACCTGTTGGAGGATGGAAGTTTGGTGCGCGGATGCAGAGTGAGCGGGGCGTTTGCGGGTGGGGGCGTCGGTGGTCGTTTGGAACGAAAAAATTGGAACGACGAATTGGTGTGGACACTCGATTGGGCCGACGACCAAAAACACCACCACCACGATTTCGCATGGATGCCCAATGGGCACGTGCTCGTGCTGGCTTGGGAGTTGAAGTCCACAGATGAAGCAGCCCAAGCAGGTCGGATCAATCCACAATTGATGTGGCCAGAAACCATCACGGAAATCGCTCCTGAAGGGACGGAAGGTGGCACCGTGGTTTGGGAGTGGCATGCCTGGGACCACCTCATTCAACATGCCGACAGCACCCTCCCCAACCATGGCGACCCCGCAGATTA
Organism: uncultured Flavobacteriales bacterium; assembly: GCA_965658245.1. Classification (GTDB taxonomy): domain Bacteria; phylum Bacteroidota; class Bacteroidia; order Flavobacteriales_D; family Sanyastnellaceae; genus UBA11663. The sequence goes on along the minus strand of CBFHRO010000001.1, from coordinate 46,198 downwards.
TCCCCAACGAATCGATGTCAACTACGCCACCATCGGCGGCGGCGGGGGGCCGGGAAGCGCCAACAGCGGCGATTGGATGCATGCCAATGCCGTGAATTACAACCCTGCGCTTGACCAAATCGCCATCAGCTCGCGGCGCTTCAATGAGATTTGGATCATTGACCACGGCATCACCACAGAAGAAGCTGCAGGACCTGCGGGGGACCTGCTCTACCGCCATGGCAATCCTGAAGCATACGGTCGCGGTGCTGAAGAGGACCGAACCATGTTTGGCCAGCACGACGTCCAGTGGATTCCCGAAGGTCATCCGCAAGCTGGCCAATTGGTCATTTACAACAACGGGGCAGGCCGGCCAGGATGCGATTGCTCCAGCATTGACGTGTGGGCCCCTCCCTTTGCGGACGACGCCTATGACGTGCCGGCCAACGACGCTTTCGGCCCTGCGACTTGGGATTGGAGCTACCCCCAAACCTTGAGCCCGTCGTTTTACAGCTCCAACATCAGTGGGGTTCAGCCTCAGCCCAATGGGAATTTTCTGATTTGCCAAGGGGCCAATGGGCGGTTGTTTGAGGTCACCCAAAACGGCGACGTCGTCTGGGAATACATCAACCCTGAAGGAAATTTTGGGGTGACTCCCCAAGGATCCAGCCCCCAACAAAACAACGTGTTTCGCGCCTACAAATACGGCCCTGATTTTGCTGGCTTCGAAGGGCGGGATTTGACACCGGGCGATCCTTTGGAGGGGGTTGGCGATTTTCCTTGTGCGCTTTTCCCTGCAGAAACAGACACCTCTTCGACGAGCGACGAAATCACGGTTCGAGCAGCGTCATTGAGCGCCTACCCCAATCCCGCAAAGGACAAGGTCACCTTGCGTTCGTCAAACCAGGGTGAATGGCTCATTCAGAATGCCTTGGGTCAGATTGTGGCGCGCCGAGAGGCCGGCGCCTCAGAGACCATCACCATCTCGACCACGTCATGGCCGAGGGGCATGTACTTCGCCACACTTCGCTCTCCAAATGCCACACAACGCACCCTTCGTCTGTCCATCGTCCCCTAATTTCGACCCAAACACCAGTGCATCATGATCTCTAGAATCTCTTCTTTGGCGATGCTTCTTCTCGCCACCCAAGGACTGCTCGCCCAAAACACCATTGGGGTGACCGAATTCCAACCCGATTTGGTAGACGAGGGGTACACCCTCATTTATCCACACAACCAGCCCAATGTCTACCTGCTGGACCTCTGTGGAGAGGTGGTTCACGAATGGACCAATGCCGACACGTTGCGTCCGGGCAACGTCGCGTATTTGCAAGAAAACGGAGACATCGTCATGACGTATCGTCCTCAGGTGTTTTCATCGGATCCGATTTGGGCTGGTGGCGGCGGGGCCACGATTGAACGCAGAACGTGGGACAACGATGTTCTTTGGTCATACACCTTGAACGACAGCACAGGCCGCTTCCATCACGACATTGAAGTCAAGCCCAATGGCAACGTGTTTGCCATTGCATGGGAACACGTCGATGCAGAGGAAGCCATTCAGGCAGGACGCGATTCAGCCTTGGTTCCTGAAGATGGCCTTTGGTCCGAAATGGTGCTGGAATTGTCGCCTGACGGCATGGGCGGCGCTGATGTGGTTTGGGAATGGCACGCTTGGGACCACCTCGTGCAAGACTTGGACCCGAGCAAGGACAACCATGGCATCGTCAGTGAAAACCCCGACAAAATCGATGTCAACTACGGAACTCCAAGCAACCAAGCCAGCGATTGGCTGCACATCAACGCCATCGACTACAATCCCTATTTCGAACACCTCTTGTTGAGCGTGCCCACTTTCGATGAACTGTGGATCATCGACTACAACAACTTCACGCCAGGCACCCTGCTTTGGCGTTGGGGGAACCCGGAAGCCTACGACATGGGGACGGAGGCAGACAAGCAGTTGTTCTACCAGCACGATTGTCACTGGGTCTACGACCACGTCACGCTGAACAACCCTGACTTTGGGAAGATTGCGGTCTTCAACAACCGCGTACCCAGCGAAGATGGAAGCACCCACAGTGCGGTCCATTTGCTGAACCCGTCTTACACGGACTACGACAACAACTTCGCCACCGACTTTGACAGCGGCACCTTTTTGCCTGCCAATTTTGATTGGTCCTACGTGGCTCCGGATTCCATTTACTCCTCAGGTCTGTCGTCGTTCCAAAGGTTGGAAAACGGCAACAGCCTCATCTGCTACGGACGTTGGGGTGACACCCGGGAAATCACCCCTGACGGTGAGTTGGTGTGGCGTTACAAAACCCCGCTTGTCAATGCGGGCGGTTTTGCTTCTGCCGTTTCTCAGGGGACGGAACCTTCAATCAACCAAAACATGACTTTCCGTGCCCATCGTTACCCCTCTGATTTTGCAGCGTTCACGGGCGTGGATTTGATGCCGCAAGGCGTGCTGGAGTTGGATCCTTCCCCCCTCGAAGCCTGCGCGGTGATCGAAGGCTGCATGGACATGATGGCCTGCAACTACGACAGCACTGCAACGGTCTCGGACTCGTGCATCTATTTCGTGCCGGATTACGGTTCGACGTTTGAATTTGTCCTTGGCACCCTTGAGCCCGAATTGGGCTGCAATGGCGGCTATGCCGTGTCGGAGAGCCTGCCTGTGACCTTGACTGAAACCGAGGGTGGGCTGACTTGGGTGTTTGACGAAGGCGTGGCCCAAACCCTGATTGACAATGGATTTGGCATCGTGGTCGACGACTTGACAACCCAAACCTTGAGCTTGTGCGGGAGCGACATGAACGTGGCTGATTCTTTTGGCAACAACTACACGCTGTCATACGACAGCACGGGATACATCAACCCTGTGTACAACGGGTACCTCGCTCCCGTGGAGAACTTCGGTTTTGGCTGTGGCTTTGAATTTGCGTGCAACTACGACCCCTGTGCGCTTTACGATTTTGAGCTCTGCGAATTTTTGGAGGTCACTGTGGAAACCACCACGGACAGCGGCCTGGGCAACGGGTCTGCCACGGCGACAGTGACAGGCGGGACAGAACCCTACACCTATGCATGGTTCGAAAGCGACGTTGTTGATGCATTTGCAGACGGCATGAGCGTGGACAGCTTGTTGGCGGGCGATTATGAAGTGCTCGCTGTGGACAGCACAGGTTGCATTGGTTCCACAGAGTTTGTCATTGATGCGGTGGACGGCATCGAGACAGCCCCGATGACTTGGGCTGTCTTCCCCAATCCTGTAACCGACCAACTGCAAGTTCGAATCAACACTCCTGGACAAGGCCACATCACGTTGACCGACCTCAACGGACGCGAAGTCTTTCAACGCGTGGTGAACGACACGCGCATCACCTTGGACCTCAGCGAGGTTCCTGCGGGGGCATATCTTCTTCAGTATGAACAAGGCGCGATGCGCTCCACGCGACACATCCAGGTCATTCGTTGATGGGGAAAACCCTTTGAAAAGAACTTCAAGCCCGGGCCGTTGGTCCGGGCTTTTTCGTGGGCCCCCGAGCTACCTTGCGACCATGTCTGAATCGCTGCTCACCCACTTGGACAACGGAGTGATGACCCTCACCCTCAACCGCCCCAATGTCTTCAACAGCTTCAATCAAGGCATGGGCCACGCGTTTCAAGCCGCCCTCGACGAAGCCGCAGACAACGAGGCCGTTCGTTGTGTGGTCATCACCGGAGAAGGCCGCGCGTTTTGTGCGGGGCAAGATTTGAAGGAGGTGACGTCTGACGCCTCGCCAGGTTTCAAGGTCATTGTCGAAGAGACGTACAACCGAAGCATTCGCCGCATCTGCAACATGGAAAAGCCCGTGGTCGCTGCCGTCAACGGGGTGGCTGCAGGGGCAGGTGCCAACATTGCGCTGGCGTGCGACTTTGTGGTGGCCAAAACGTCGGTCAAGTTCATCCAGGCCTTTGCCAACATCGGCCTCATCCCCGACAGCGGAGGCACCCATTGGCTTCCCAGGCTCGTGGGCATGGCCCGGGCCAAGGCTTTGACCATGCTGGGCGAGCCGCTTCTTGCCAAAGATGCCGAATCCATGGGGCTCATTTACAGAGCCGTCTCGGACGAGACGTTCGAAGACACCGTAAATGCCCTTGCTCAAAAATTGGCCAACATGCCCACCCGCGGATTGGGCTTGACCAAAAAGGCACTTCACCAAGGATTGACCCAAGATCTTGATGCCCAATTGGCACTGGAGTTGGACCTTCAGTTCGAAGCTGCGGAAACCGAGGACTACGCTGAAGGCGTGCAGGCCTTTCTGGAGAAGCGAACCCCAAATTTTCAAGGGCGATGAACTCAAATTGGGTGGCGGTGGCCGATGAATTGCCCACGGATGACCAACGCGTCTTGGGATTCATTCCTGGCAACAAGGTGTTCCTTCCTGGCAAAGACCTTCAATTTGAATTGCGTGAAGTCGTGGTTTTGAGGTTTTGCGAGGGGTTTTACGCCAACAATGAGGAGAAGCGGGCCAAGCACGGACTTCACTTTTGGGCTGGAGAGGGCAACAGCAACCACTTCTTTTCAGATGTGACGCATTGGCGGCCGATTCCGAAAGGCCCCATGGCGATGGACTGATCAGTCACACGTGCTGCCGATCACCGCCAGCATGAGCACGAGGTCGCTGACTGCCACGCTGCCGTCCCCATTGAAGTCACCGGGACACGTGTTGGCGTCCTCAAAAATGCAAGTCCCGTCGTCGAGATTGGCGCCGCCTTCGAAATTGACCGCCTCGGGATACGTGCAGCCAGAGATAGACCAACCTTGACACCCTTCGTTGGTGACCGCCCAGGGATTGTAAGCGAGGTCCATCGGGTCTGTGCACCCCGGACATGCCTCGCTTTGGTCAAAACACACGACCCCGGCGTCCACCGAGCTGAATCCTCCTTCGACGGTGATTTCTCGCGTCAACTGCTCTGGCACCCCATCCGGACGCACAAACCTGTAAAGGTGCGTGCCTGTGCCCAACAACACATGGAATTGCGCTGTTTGCCAGGCGGCATTGGTAGGCAGAACCACCGAGGTCTCAAGAAAGCTCGGGTCCTCCAGGACCGTCCACTCCAACCCACATGCCAACACGTTCCAATCGTCCCCCTCCTCCTGCGACAAATCCACTTTGAAAACCGCTTGGTAGGTGCATGACCCATTGGTGACGTTGGCTGACGCATCGTAATTGTCTGCCAATGGATCGTCACAACCCGGCATGGCATCCTCCCCATCGCAATCTTGATCGACGCCGTCGAAGGCAATGTCGAAGGCCCCCGGAAACACCAAGGCGTTCGCGTCGTCGCAGTCCCCTTCCACATCCGTCCATCCATCCCCGTCGTTGTCCACATCAAACAAACAGGGCCCAGGGCCCAAAAGCCAAGTGGACTGAGAGGCGTTCACCGCGCTGTCTTCAGCACAACCTGACAACATCCCCACAGGATACTTTCTGGCCCGGTACAACGTCGCCCCCTGCCCCATGCGAACCTCAAAAGCGATGTTGCCTTCCGCTGTCACCTCTGTGACCCGCGTCCCAAACTGACCGGTTTCAGCAGTGCCCCAACCAATGAGGGTGTTCCCATTCTCAAGACGAATGGCACTTCCTTGCGCCGAGGCGTACAAACCACTGGGGTGGGAGAATTGCCAGACGTTTTGTGCGGTAAAATTCACCGTATCCAAGGCGAGCTCCAAGGCCCTCGACAAGTACCCCTCGGTGTTGAACGTGTGGTTGTCAAACAACAAAATGCGGCCGTCACCCAGGTCATGCACGTCGTGTTGAACCTGAAAGCCATCCCATCCCGGATCCGAAAGGACAAAATCACTGTCCGCTCCGCCCAATTTCCAATGCACAGACCAGTCTTCTGGTCGGAGCCGCACGATTTGGTCTCGGTTCCGGAAGCTCATCAACAAACCACCATGCGCATCCAATTGAACAGCGTTCCAATGCAAATGATCCACCGTAGAGAACAGCAGGTTGTCCAATTCTGGATCCACAGGAAAGTGATCCACACCACTCCATTCTCGCAGAATTTGTTCTTCTGGGTCCAAATGCAACAAGCGTGGGTTGAGGATTTTGGCGTTGGACAGTCCCCCCAAGCTGGTCAAATCCTCATACACCTCTTCCAACAGGACCACCAAGTAGGACCCATCGTCAAACCGATGTACGTCGTGGTAATCGTCGTCGGGAGCGAAGGATTGCGTCAAGGTGTCGATGGGGGAGAACGAGGCGTCCACGACCGTCCACTTTCGAAGGCTGTAGTTGTACCACACAAATTCACCCGGCCCCCAAGGCTTCATGTAAAATCCGCGAAATGGGGTGAGCTCAGCCCACGACATGTTGGCCGATTCATTCACAAGTGTGGCGAACATGCTTGTCGGGCTCTGCACGGGTGACAACAGCAAATCACCAGATTGCACAGGCCAATTGGCGGGATCGCCTGAGGCAAGCACTCCCCCAGGTGGAACCAAGACGTCAAATTGAACCTCGTTCAGCGCACCTTGCCCCCACAACGAGCCCATGCCCATGATGACGCAAGAACAAAGCACCAAAAAAGCACCAGACGTCGACCACTTCATCCTTCCAAAGATACGAAGCCCCTCAATCACATGAATTGAGCGACCGCCGCCATGCCCGCCGTTTCTGTGCGCAATCGCAGCTCGCCCAAATGGACCGGAGTGGCGGATTGAGATGCGAGCCACTGGACCTCCTCGGCGGAGAAGTCTCCTTCGGGGCCCACAGCGAGCCACGCTTGGTCCTTGTCAGCTTGCCAAGACGGCCACCCAAGGCGTTGTGGAACCCCCTCTACTTCGGGCATGCAATGTGCCACCGCGCCTGGACGGGACGCCAGAAGAGGGTGCCTCTCAAAGAGATCTATCAGGGCACAAGCAGGGTGCAAGGTGGGCATCCATCGGCGCTGGCACTGTTTGGTTGCTGCCACCACAACCTTTCGCCACCGCGTGTGTTTGTCCACCCTGCGCTCACTGTGTTGGGCCCAAACGGGAACCACCGCCTCCACCCCGAGTTCGGTGGCCTTTTCCAAAAGCCACTCAAAGCGATCCGCGGCCTTTGTGGGCGCCACGACAAGCACAAGTCCATGAGGACGACATGCTTCACGGTCCACATGTTCGACAAAGACGGAGGCTTTTCGTTTGCCCACTGCCGTCAGTGTCCCCTGCGCCACACCCCCGACACCGTCCATGAGCCGTACCGAATCCCCCTCTCCCATGCGCAAAACACGGACCACGTGCAACGCTTCCTCCTCGAGAAGGGAGGACACGCCCTCGATCAGGTCAGGATGGTAACACGTGTGCATGCAGCAAAGGTAACCCTGCCTTCATACGCAGCTTCAAGCGTGAGACGACGCCGACACCTTTGGTGCACCAGCCCTCATTTCCTCGGTTGCCGCTGCGGCAAACTGGTCAAAATTCTCTGCAAATCGCGTTGCCAAATGTTCGGCTGCCTCGTCATACGCATCGGGGTTGGCCCAGGTGCCCTTGACGTCCCAAAGCTCTGTCGGCACCCCGTTGCACTCCACAGGAACTTCCAGCTTGAACACGGGGTGCTTGGTGGTTTCCACTGCGTCCAAATCTCCGCGCAGTGCGGCCGCAATCATGGCCCGAGTGTGTGACAACTTCATGCGCTGTCCCACACCAAAACCGCCTCCCGTCCAGCCGGTGTTGACGAGCCACATCCGAACGCCATGCGTCGTCATGCGTTCCCCCAGCATGCGGGCGTATTCGGTGGCGTGCAAAGGCAGGAACGGTGCTCCAAAGCATGCGGAAAACGTCGTTTGGGGCTCCACCACACCGGCCTCGGTACCCGCCACCTTGGCCGTGTAACCCGAAAGGAAATGGTACATCGCTTGACCTTTGTCAAGGCGTGCCAACGGTGGCAAAACCCCAAACGCGTCACAAGTCAAAAAGAACACGTCAGTGGGATGTTCCCCCAAGCTCGGAGTCACCGCCCCAGGGATGTGATGAAGGGGGTAGCTCACCCTTGTGTTGGGTGTGATGCTGTCGTCCGCATAGTTGGGTGTGACGCCATTTTCCTCAAAACCAATGTTCTCGAGCATTGCTCCGAAACGGATGGCTTGATGAATCTCGGGTTCCCCCTCTTGGCTGAGGTCTATGGTTTTGGCGTAGCACCCTCCTTCCATGTTGAACACACCGTCCGCGGTCCACCCGTGCTCATCGTCCCCGATCAATGCGCGATGTGGATCGCTGCTCAGCGTGGTTTTCCCCGTTCCAGACAATCCAAAGAACAACGCCACATCTCCGTCCTTGCCCTGGTTGGACGAACAGTGCATGGGCAGCACGTTGTGCTTCACGGGCAGCACGAAATTCATCACTGAGAACATGCCTTTTTTGATCTCCCCCGTGTATCCCGAACCCGCCACAATGATGATTTTTCGGCCAAAGTCAATGGCACTCACATTGCCTTGCCGACACCCGTGCCTCGTGGGATTGGCCTTGAAGCTCGGTGCGCAGATGACATGCCACTCCGGCTCGGCAACCCATGTTGAATGCGCATCCAAGCGGATGAACATGTTGTCCACGAACAGCGATGACCACGCCTTTTCCGTCACGACACGGACTGGGATTCGATACCGCGCGTCGGCCCCAACGGCTGCGTCTTTGACAAACACGCTTTTGCCCTCGAGGTGGGACTGCACGTCGTGCAACAGCGTTTGAAACGCCTCAGACGACATCGGTTGGTTGATGTCCCCCCAATCCACCCGTTCGCCGGTGAGATTGTCTTTCACCAAAAAACGGTCCTTGGGGGACCGTCCGGTGAATTCTCCTGTTTGAATGGCAAGTGCACCTGAGTCGGTCAGGACACCTTCACCACGAAGGAGAGTTTGAAGAATGAGCTTTGCAGGGGGAAGGTTCCAGTGGGCTCGGCCCACCACTTCGAGTCCGACGGCATCCAAACGCGCGTCGAAGGGGGTGTTTCCAACGTGTTTCATCATGTCTGAGGTTTGATCATTGCATCCTCAAAGCCAAAAATACACCAAGGGCGCTCGAACGAATGTTTGTCTTGTTCACAAACCATCCACGGAGCGACCTCCCCTGCTTACCTTTCAGTCATGACGACCAAGAACCTGATTTCTTTCCACTCCATCATGTCCTGGGGGCTCGTGTTTCTGCTGATGGTGGGATGCGTTGACAGCGAAGTTCCCCAAACCACGGACCCCACAAACCCTCCCGCCAAAATGAGCCCCGCCGGCCGTGAGAACCTGGAGCGTCGCGCCCGCGAGGTGGACCGTCTGCAAGAACTCAATCAGGTGGAGGTTGAAAACATGATCAGTCCCTACCGCTACGCCATCAGCACGCCGCGGCATGACATTTTCGCCCAACTCATCCAGGCTTCCAGCCACAGCCGAACCATTCATGGCTCAGGCGTGACACTTCTGTGCCCAACCAACGAAGCTTTTGACAACTTCAAAAACTGGAAATTGTTGATGAGAAAAGGCAACCAACAGGACATCGACGACTTCGTGGCCAACCATGTCATCCCGACCGTCATGACTTACGAAGAATTCAAATCAAGGGAAAGCCACGCCACATTGGCGAACACCTCGATTGAAGTGTCCACCCGAGGTGGAATCACGGCCAATGGAGCCCACGTCCGTAGTGGCCATGTTTCCACTGAAAACGGCTCTGTCATTGGGGTGGATGACGTGGTTTTTGTCCCGGTCTCGATGCGCTGACGCCGAGCAACGTTTTGAATAGCCCTGTCGTTTTTTGGCCAAGAAGCTCCCCATGAATCCTCGAACCCTGCTCCTCGGCACCTTCCTTGCCGCCCCTCACCTGTTTTTTTCACAAGCCCTGCCCCCCAGTTGGACGCCTGGAGATTGGTCTGTGACGCGCGATGGCGTGGCGCTGGCCAACCCTTGGGTTGGTGGGCTCACGGCCCCGCAATGGTCGTTCTTTGACGCCGATCTGGACGGAGACGATGACTTGTTCGCCTTCGACCGAGATGGCAGCCGGGTCTTGATGTTTGAGCGCATGCCCTCGGAAGACAATCCAGAGGGAAGTTTGACGATTCGATGGGATTGGACGGAAGGGTGGCCGGACATGGTCGATTGGTGCCTGCTGCGCGATTTCAACTGCGACGGCAAGCCAGACATCTTCACCAGTTACCAAAACGGCATTCGCGTCTTCACCAACACCACCGCGCCTGGGGAGGGTCCGTCGTTTGATCCGGAACCCCAGACCCTGCTCGCCACCTTTGACTTGATCGGGTCGGAGCCGAGCGACTTGCCGGTCATTTGTCTGGGCATGGACTTGCCTGCCATTCTCGACCACGACGACGACGGCGATTTGGACATCATCACCTTCACGGAGACTGCATCGACGCTGTACCGGTTCGAAGGCCAAACCCCATGCGGGCTCGACCTCGAATGCACCAATCGGTGCTACGGCATGCTGGCCGAGGCGGCGGAAAACAACGCGCTTTTCATCGGGGAGGCATTTGAATGTTCCTTCAATGTGGAGAATCCGGGAATGACCACCTCTGCCACGGCGAACCGAACCGGGATTCATGCGGGTGGCGCATTGACGTCGCTTCAACTCGAGCCGGGTGGCCCCAAGGACCTCATCATCAGCGATGTGACCTACCCGGAAGCCTTGGCGGTGGTGCTCGAGGTGGGGCCATCCTCGCTGGACAGTGCAACGTATGTCGACCCCACCTTTCCCGCAAACCTGTACGGCAATCAGGCGGTCAATTTGCCAAGATTCCCTGCGGCGTATCATCTGGATGTCGATCAGAATGGCGTGCGCGATTTGCTGTTTTCGCCCAACACGCCACTGGAAACCAACGACGACGAAAGTGTCCACCTCTTTTTGAATGTGGGCACCGAAGACGCGCCCACGTGGCAATTCACCACAGATCGCTATCTCCAAGACGGCATGATTGACTTGGGGCGCGGGGCGTACCCTTCGTTCCACGATTTTGACGGCGATGGCTTGTTGGATCTGGCCGTGGCCAACAAGGAACGTTACGAAGGAGTCGACCAAACCCCCGCGGCCGTGGCCGTTTTTCGCAACGTCGGAACTTTCGATCAACCTGCATTCGATGCCGTGGACTTGGATTGGATCGCCCTGGCGGATTACCAAATCGAAAGCCCTTGCCCAGCCTTTGGCGATTTGGATGGCGACGGTGACTTGGATGTCCTTGTGGGAGACGAGCTCGGTCGCATCCACGAATTCACCAACGTCGCTACTTCAGGTGCGTGGCCGGAATTCACCTTGACCGCGCTCTCCATCCCCGAGGACGGCAGCGGAGAGGCCATCGATGTCGGCCAATTTGCCACCCCCCAACTCGTTGACATGGATGGGGATGGAGACCTCGACATGGTTGTCGGCGAAAAAAACGGCACGCTCACTTTGTTTGAGCGCACCTCGGTGGGCTCGTGGTCCAAGTACATCTCCCCCATCCACGGAGAAAACTGGGGCAACATCTTGGTGGACAACCTTCTCGGCATCAACGGCTACAGCGTCCCTGCCCTGACCCCCACGTCGGAAGGCCTTCGCGTGTTCGTGGCCAACGAGACAGGCACCGTTCAGGACTTTGGCTTGGCCTCAGACAACTGGGATGACGCATTGACCGAAGTCGACGACGCTGTGTTTGGGGGCAGAGAAGGATTCCGATGTGCCGCGGCACTCGCGGACTTGGACAACGATGGGCTGCTCGATGCACTCGTGGGCATCCAAAATGGCGGTCTCCTCGCGTACAGCAGCAGCACGGACACCGTGATTGTGGGCGCCGCAGCCCTGCCTGCGTGGGAGTGGCAAGTCATGCCCAATCCGGGGCGCGACGCATTCCGCTGGCGCAGTGCCCAGCCTTGGTCAGGAGAACTCACCGCATGGAGCGTGACTGGAAAGCAAGTCGGTCACGTCGTCGTCCAAGGAGAACGCGAAGGCGCCATGGAGACGTCGAACTGGGCACCAGGCACCTACATCATCCGGCCTATGGCTATCCCTGGAAACAGCAAGGGCGTCCCGATGGGAACGCCCTTGACTTGGATCAAGTTGCCCGGGTAAACGGGCCCGTTCAACGATGGCTTAGAGGCTGAGTCCGTCGAGGACGTGCTTCACGTCGCGGACCGCAGATTCGCTGGTGGCAAGCAATGCCTTCTCGTCGTCGTTGAGGTCGAGTTCAATGATGCGCTCGATGCCGTTCTTCCCGAGGATGACGGGGACGCCCAAGTAGAGGTCATTCACACCGTACTCCCCGGTCAACCATGCACAGCAAGGGAACACGCGGCGCTGGTCGCGGACGATCGCTTCGACCATTTGGGCTGCCGCCGCACCTGGGGCGTACCACGCCGAGGTGCCAAGCAAATTCACAATCTCACCTCCCCCCTTCTTGGTGCGCTCCACAATGGCATTGAGCTTGTCTTCATCGATGAGCTCGGTGACAGGAATGCCGCCGACGGTGGTGTAGCGAGGAAGCGGCACCATGGTGTCGCCGTGGCCGCCCATCAACACCGCCTGGATGTCCTTGGGGCTGACATTCAATTCCTCAGCGAGGAAGGCGCGGTAGCGCGCCGTGTCGAGGATGCCCGCCATGCCAAACACGCGCTTGCTGTCCACCTTCGCGGTGAGGTACGCACAGTACGTCATCACGTCGAGCGGATTGGACACAATGACCAAAATCGCCTCGGGGCTGTGCTTCATGACGTTCTCCGTCACCGTCTTCACAATGCCTGCGTTGGTCGCAATCAAATCGTCGCGGCTCATCCCCGGCTTTCGAGGCAAGCCACTCGTGATGACGACCACGTCTGACCCAGCCGTTTTGCTGTAATCGTTCGTCGAACCCACTGTGCGGGTGTCGTAGAGGTTGATGGGGGCGGTTTCCCAGATGTCAAGGGCCTTGCCTTCGGCGAAGCCTTCCTTGATGTCCAACAAAACCACTTCATTGGCGACCTCGCGGGTGGCCAACACATTTGCGCAAGTGGCACCCACGTTACCGGCGCCGACGACTGTTACTTTCATGAATGGGAGGAATTTGGACTGCAAAAGTACCCAAACCACAGGCCATCGTCCACGACAAGATGCATCTTTGTTCCATGACTTGCATTCGGTTTTCCTCGGCATTTCGCCCCCTTTGTTTGGTGGGGTTGGTGTTTTTCGCCTCCGACCTTTGGGCCCAAAACACCGCTCGCGCATCCCAAGGTCATGCCTACGACCGACCGCTCGACGCGAAGAATGCTTGGCCCGACGGGACGTTTGGTGTGGATTTCAATGTCGCGGATGGTGAAGGTCTGAGACACGGTCCATGGGTCCGCGTCTACGAAGAGGGGCAACTGTATTACGCGGGGGAATTCGACCACGGGACCCCGGTGGGGAACTGGTGGTACTTCCGCGAAAACGGCAGCGCACTGACGCACATCGTCCACCAAAACGACCCCACGCGCTCTGATGCCACCTTGTTCACCAAGGACGGCCGCATCGCTGCGCAAGGGCGGTATGTGCACCCCGAGCTGAAACTCACTGCCGAAACGTTGCAAGAACGCCCCGCGACACCCGCCCGAGACGGGGTTTGGTCTTTGTTTTCAAGCACCGGCAACCTCACAGCCACCATCACCTACGACCACGGCCAAAAAGAAGGGCTGCAAGAACGCCTCCTGCCGAGCGGAGCGGTGTATGAACGCGGCAACTTTCGCAGCGGAGAAATGCATGGCACCTGGAATGCCTGGCACGACAATGGCCTTCTTCGACAGAAAATCACCTACCGCAACGGCACCTTGGACGGTCCCTTTGCCGCGTTCTACGGCAGCGGAGGCCGCCTCAGTGAAGGGGCTTACCTCGAGGGCGCCGAAGAAGGAAGTTGGAAATTTTACCTCGAAGACGGCCGTCTTCAGCACATCCACCGCTACCGCGACGGCAAGCTTCTTGAGACCATTCATGTCAACGGCACGTTCACAACGTGGTTTGGCGAAGAACGTCCTGCCACAGAGGTGAATTACCGCGACAAACAACTGGACGGTCCGTTTCGTGAATGGCATGATCAAGGAGGATTTGTCCTGGAGACTTTCACGGACGCAGACACTGGGGAAGAAATGCAACGCCGGGTCATGAAAGGGATTCAAGTCAGTCGGGAAGGCGAATACGTGGAAGGTCTGCTCGATGGCCCGGTGTACCATTACAACACCACGGGACGACTGACCCATACGGAACACTACAACATGGGCGCCCTCGAGCGGACGGAAACCCACTGATGACCTCTCTTGTTTTGCATCGGATTCGAGGTTTTGAATCCCGATTCACACGGGGTCAGTGGGGCGTTGGACCCCACGTGTATTTGTCTCCCCAACGCGCCCGGAGCCATTCGAGGGCCGCTTGCTCGCGGGGGTTGTTGCCTGGCACGTAGAACGTTGTTCCTTCCATGCCCTTTGGCATGCACTCCTGTCCACTGAAACTGCCTGAGGCATCGTGATCGTAAGCATAGCCCGTCCCGTACCCCAAGTCTTTCATCATGCCCGTGGGCGCATTTCGAAGGGCCAAAGGCACGGGTGCTTCCCCGTGCGCTCGAATCCACTGCTGCGCCTCCCCGATCGCTTTGTAGGATGCGTTGCTTTTCGCACTGGTCGCGAGGTAGACCGTGCACTGGGCCAACACGATGCGTGACTCAGGCCAGCCGATGCGCTCCACCGCTTGAAACGTGTTGTTGGCCAACACCAGCGCGGTGGGATTCGCATTGCCAATGTCTTCTGACGCCGCGATGAGCAAACGCCGCGCGATGAACTTGGGGTCCTCCCCTCCTTCCACCATCCTGGCCAAATAGTACACTGCTGCATTGGGATCGCTTGCACGGATGCTTTTGATGAAGGCGCTGACCACATCGTAGTGTGCTTCTCCCCCCTTGTCGTAGCCCACATGAGGGTTTTGCACCCGCTCTGTCACCGCCTTGTTGGTCACCACGCATGCGCCCTCCCCATTGGGTTCCAATCCGTCTACGACCAATTCAAGCGTGTTGAGAAGGCGACGCGCATCACCGCCACTCGCCCGAAGCAGGGCCTCTTGTTCCGCAATGTGGACCTTGCGCTTGGCCATGCGTTCGTCTTCGCGCAAGGCACGATGGACGAGTCCCATCAACACGTCGGCAGAAAGCGATTCCAGCACGTAGGTTTGGCAGCGTGAGCGCAAGGCGGGAATGACTTCAAACGAGGGATTTTCCGTGGTGGCACCTATGAGTGTCACGGTGCCGGCTTCCACCGCACCAAGCAAGCTGTCCTGCTGAGACTTTGAGAAGCGGTGAATCTCGTCGATGAACAACAGGGCTCGGCCAGCAAACATGCCATCTCGCTTGGCCGAATCCAGCACGGCCCGAACGTCTTTGACGCCACTGTGAATGGCACTCAACGCATGAAAAGGTCGGTCTGAATCTGCGGCAATCAACCTGGCCAACGTCGTTTTCCCCACGCCTGGAGGGCCCCACAGAATCATGCTTGGCAACGTCCCTGCCTTCATGGCGCGACGGAGCACTGCGCCCTCGCCCACGAGATGCTGCTGCCCCACATAACCGTCCAACGACGTGGGACGCATGCGCTCAGCCAATGGTGCGTGTCCTTGCATGGGGTCCAAATTAAGCCTGTGTCACGTCGTGACGTCGCGGGTGGCAGGGTTGCAATTCTGGGCGCGTGTGCTTCCACCTCTTGTGCGACCACAACCACCGGGCAGGGTCTCGGTGGATTTCTCGTTCCAATTTGGCCAAACAACGGTCGATCACCTCCCCCTCAGGCAGGTCGAGGACCTCGTCGGCAATCAATTCGTAGGTCAACGTGTATTTCCACGGACCCACCCGACGGATGCTCGCATAGACCACCGCCATGTCGTACATCTTGGACCATTGCTCAAGGCCGTAAAAGACCGCCGTTTCTGTCCCCAAAAAGGTCGTCCACCAGCACTTGGAAGGATCGGCTGGGCTTTGGTCAAACCCCATGATGACCGCCACAGGGTCGCCGTGACGCGCCACATTCATCCAAGCGCGCCCCTCCTTGGTTCGAACCATTTCCAAGCCAAAACGCCCACGGCTCTCCCGCATCAGCGCCTCGGCCTTGTTGTCACTCAGTTTTTTGTAGAGCGCCATGGTCCGAAAAGGAAGGTTTTGATTCAGTGTCAGGGCACTCCATTCCCAATTGTTCATATGTCCACCTGCCACGAGAACGTGCTTGCCGCGGGCATGCAAATCCGCCATGACCTCTTTGCCATGATGCACCATGCCGGCGTCCACTTCCTGTCGGTTCATGGTGAACAGTTTGGCCGATTCCACCATCAATTGGGCAAAATGTCGCTGAAAGGCCCCGTAGACGCGCCAACGGCGTGTGGAGGACCAATCGGGGAAGGCACGCTTCAAATTCGACCGCACGATTTTTCCGCGATATCCTCCCAAAAGCAGGGCCAACAGGGTCACCTTCCATGCCAGGATGGTCAACATCCAGCGGGGCAATCGCCCCAACCACGCCAGGGCCTTCATGGTGCCACGCGTTTGGCAAACCACCCAGAAGGCACCTCCTTCCAGCCCGCCTCTTGGCGAACCAACGTCAACCCATCGTGCGCCAAACGCACGCTTTTGGGCAATTGCTCATTCACAACGGCATGACGGCCCATCAGGTGACTGACATGGGTCAAATACGTTCGCTTGGCCCCCACCTCAGCGGCAACTTCCAAGGCCTCCGGAAG
This sequence comes from uncultured Flavobacteriales bacterium, assembly GCA_965658245.1. Classification (GTDB taxonomy): domain Bacteria; phylum Bacteroidota; class Bacteroidia; order Flavobacteriales_D; family Sanyastnellaceae; genus UBA11663. Next base: position 29,499 of record CBFHRO010000001.1, on the reverse strand, counting down.
GGAAAAATGGCTGTAATGAGGTTGTGGCCGCAGGGCATTCAACACCAGAATCTCAAGCCCCTGAAGGGCATGTTTCGTGGCTTCTCCAATGGCACTTGCGTCTGTGAGGTATGCCACGTCGTCCACTCGAAACCCATGGATGGGCAAGGTTCCATGCATGATGGGAAGGGGGTGCCACGTCATTTGGCCTGCTTGAAAAGGCGCACGGTCATGAAGACGAACGATGTGCACATCGGGCACTCCGCCATGCTTGGCGTCGTCAAATGCGTAGTGAAAATCGCGCCGCAGGGCCTCTTCGACCCGTTCGGAAGCGTGCAAGGGCATGGTGCGCTTTTGGAGGTAATTGAAGGGGCGCACGTCGTCCATGCCGGCAAGGTGGTCCTTGTGCTCGTGGGTGTAGACAATCGCATCCAAACTGCAAAAGCCCTCTCTCAACATTTGGGTCCGAAAGTCAGGGCCTGTGTCAATCACCACGCGCGACGCGTCCGACTCCATCGCCACAGAGGTCCGAAGCCGTTCATCCCTCACATCCTGAGACACGCAAACCTCGCAGTCGCACCCAATGATGGGAACGCCCTGAGAAGTACCTGTCCCCAAAAACACCAAACGTGACAATCTCTTCACCGCCGCTCCGTTCATGGCACGAAGGTATCCTTACCTTTGATACAAACCTTACCGATTTCGTAGTGGACTTGGAACGCGTCATCCTCTCGGCCAAACAAAAGGCCCTTCGCATCAACCTCAATCAGGATCTCTACGGCACCTTCGCAGAGATCGGAGCAGGTCAAGAAGTCGTTCGCCACTTCTTCCGAGCTGGAGGTGCCTCGGGCACCATTGCGAAAACCATCTCTGCCTACGACAAGGACTTCAGTGATGCCATCTACGGCAAAGAGGCCAAGGGGCGGTATGTCTGCGAATCGCGCATCGACAAGATGCTCGAACACGAGTACGACCTGATCGAAGAGCGCATCACGCGCGACGACCACCCGACCAAGCAATACTTCGCGTTTGCCAATACGGTGGCCACCATCAACTACCACAAGACTTCTCAAGGCCATGGTTGGTTTGGGATCAAGTTCCAAACGTCCGCCGACAGCGAGCCCAACAGCATCGTGCTTCACGCACGCTTCCATGAGCAAGACGCCCTCCTCCAGCAGCAAACCACCGGCATGCTTGGGGTCAACTTGATTTACGGCGCCTTCTATTTCTACAAGCGTCCCAAAGAGTTGCTGCAAAGTCTCTACGACAACCTGGAGCGTGACCAGTTGGAAATCGACATGATTCAAATGAACGGTCCTGACTTTGAGGAAGTCGACAACCGTCTCATGTCTCTGCAACTCGTGAAGCAAGGAATGACGGACGCCGTCATCTTCTCGCCTGACGGACGGAATCGACAGGCCGCAGATGTCCTCTACAAGAAGAACATTTTGGCCATTCGCGGAAGTTTCCGTCCTGTCACCAAGGTCAACATCGACATGATCGCGAAGGGGCTTGCCCAATTCAAGCAAGAACCCAAAGTTGATCCCGACAACCTCCAGGTGTTGTTTGAAATCACCTTGAACAACCTCAGTGCCGAGGGCGACATCGACGAGCAAGATTTTCTCGACCGTGCAGATGTCCTTTGTGGCATTGGCCAAACGGTGCTCATCAGCAACTACCAGAAGTACTACAAGCTCATCGAGTTTTTCTCGCGACACACCAAAAAGCGCATGGGTGTCATCATGGGTGCTTCCACGCTCGTGGAGATTTTCAATGAGCGCTACTACCGCGACCTGAATGGCGGCATCCTTGAGGCGTTTGGCATTCTCTTCTCTCGGGATCTGAAAATCCTCCTGTACCCTTGGAAGGATGAAGCGTCGGGAGAGCTTTGGACGTCAACCTCCACCCCCATCCACCCGCGCCTCAAGCCTTTGTACGAATACCTCGCTTTCAACAAACGAATCACGGACATCCACGATTACGACCCTGATGTGCTTTCCATCTTCAGCCGCAAGGCCTTGGAATCCATCAAAAATGGTGGCGAAGAATGGGTGGACATGGTTCCAGATTTTGTGGACCGCATTGTCAAAGAGAATTGCTTGTTCGGCCATTGCGGGGTGGACAAGGCTGAGGGAAATCAATCCCAGGAAGACCCTGCCGAGGCCGCAGCCCGTGCCATTGAGCAGAAGTGACCTGAACTGCGGGCGTCCCACCCCATTCTTTCGAAACCGAAAACCACAAAAAAAGGCACCCGATGGGTGCCTTTTTTCATTCATGCTTTCTCGCAATCACTCTTCACTTGACGCGTGCTCTACGAGGGCATCGAACTCCTCTTTGGAGCCCACCTTCAAGCCAGAGAACTGACGGGTGCCTGTTCCCGCTGGAATCAAGTGACCCACAATCACGTTCTCTTTCAAGCCGAGCAAGTGGTCCTGCTTGCCGCTCACCGCAGCTTCGTTCAACACCTTGGTCGTTTCCTGGAAGGAAGCCGCAGAGATGAAGGACTTGGTCTGCAACGAGGCACGGGTGATTCCCTGGAGCAATGGGCGTGAGGTCGCTGGAATCGCATCGCGGCTTTCCACCTTGGGAAGGTCGCGACGGACCAACGAGCTGTTCTCGTCGCGCAAACGACGAGCAGACACCATTTGGCCCACCTTGAGGGTTTCAGATCCACCAGCGTCAGTGACCACCACCATGCCAAACACGCGGTCATTCTCATTCAAGAAGTCGGCCTTCTCAATGATTTGCTTTTCGAGGAATTGTGTGTCGCCACCATCCTCGATGACCACTTTCTTCATCATCTGACGTACGATGACTTCGAAGTGCTTGTCGTTGATTTTCACACCCTGGAGACGGTAGACGTCCTGGATCTCATTCACGATGTACTCCTGAACGGCCGTCGGACCCATGATGTTCAAGATGTCGTTCGGCGTCACCGCTCCGTCTGACAAAGGCATGCCTGCTTTGACGAAGTCGTTGTCCTGCACGAGGATGTGCTTCGACAGGGGCACCATGTACTTGAACTTGTCTCCGGTACGCGCTTCCACGATGATTTCACGGTTTCCACGCTTGATCTTGCCGTAGCTCACAATGCCGTCCACCTCAGACACCACTGCAGGGTTCGAAGGGTTCCGGGCTTCAAAGAGCTCGGTCACTCGTGGCAGACCCCCTGTGATGTCACCAGACTTGCCAGCCACACGTGGGATCTTGCACAAGATGAGGCCCTTGCCCACTTTGTCTCCTTCCTTCACTGAAAGGTGAGCTCCCACAGGCAAAGAGTAGGTGCGGAGCACCTCTTTCTTCTTGCCCATGATGAGGACGGCAGGGTTTTTCTTCTTGTCGCGTGACTCCGTAATGACAATCTCACGGAAGCCCGTTTGCTCATCCAGTTCCTCACGGTAGGTCACACCATCTTCAATGCTCTCGAAGGCCACTGTGCCCTCTTCCTCTGAGATGATGACGTTGTTGTACGGATCCCATTCGCAAACGGCGGTGTCCTTCTTGATTTTCTTGCCTTCCTTCACAAAGAGCACTGAACCGTAGGGGAGCACCGTTGTGGACAAAGCCACGTTGGTCTCGGGATCCATGACCTTGAATTCAGACGAACGAGACACCACGACCACCTCCTTTTCGCCCTCGGCGTTGGTGCGGTCTACTGTACGCAATTCGTCGATTTCCACGACACCTTCGTGCTTGGTGCGGATTTGGTTCTCGTCGGAGATTTTCGAAGCAGTACCCCCCACGTGGAACGTACGCAGGGTCAACTGCGTTCCAGGTTCCCCGATGGACTGCGCTGCAATCACACCCACAGCCTCACCTGTCTGCACAGGGCGGTTGGTGGCGAGGTTCTTTCCGTAGCACTTGGCACACACACCCTGACGTGATTCGCACGTCAAGACAGAGCGAACCTCAACCTCTTGCACGCCCGCTTCTTCAATGGCCTTGGCTGTGGCCGGAGAGATCAATTCTCCTTCTTCGGCCAACACCTCTTCTGTTTCAGGATGGAGTACGGCCTCTCCCGCAGTACGACCTTCGATTCGATCTCCAATGCCTTCTACGATTTCGTCATTCTGACGAAGCGGCGTCACCGTCAAGCTGCGCAACGTGTGGCAATCGTCTTCCGTGATGATCACGTCCTGCGCCACATCCACCAAACGACGGGTCAAGTAACCTGCGTCAGCCGTTTTCAAGGCCGTATCCGCAAGACCCTTCCGCGCACCGTGCGTGGAGATGAAGTACTCCAAAATGCTCAATCCTTCCTTAAAGTTGGAGAGAATGGGGTTCTCGATGATGTCCTGCCCCCCAGTCGCTGAAGACTTTTGAGGCTTGGCCATCAAACCACGCATGCCCGAGAGCTGACGAATTTGCTCCTTCGAACCACGCGCACCAGAGTGCATCATCATGTAGATCGAATTGAAACCTTGCTTGTCGGTTTCCAATCGGTCCATCAAGATGTTGGTCAAACGAGAGTTCGTGTGCGTCCAAATGTCAATGATTTGGTTGTAGCGCTCATTGTTGGTGATGAGACCCATGTTGTAGTTGTCCATCACCTCACCCACTTGGGACGTGGCTTTGGCCACCAACTCTTCCTTTTCAGGCGGAATGATGACGTCGTTCAAGTTGAAGGACAAACCACCCTTGAAGGCCATGGTGAATCCGAGCTCCTTGATGTCGTCGAGGAACTGCGCCGTACGTGGAACACCCACGCTGTTCAAGACGTGAGAAATGATGCCTCGCAGCGACTTCTTTGTCAACAGTTCATTGATGTATCCAGCTTCCGCAGGAACATGTTCGTTGAACAAAACGCGTCCACACGTGGTGTCGATCAGGCTTGCGTTTCCGTCGATGTCTACGAAGCGCATCTTGATGGCGGCGTGCAAATCAAGGCGTCCTTCCTGATGGGCGATGCGAACCTCCTCGGGGGAGTAGCACACCATGCCTTCGCCGTTCACCACATGCTGTTTGGAAGACATGCGCTCCTTGGTGATGTAGTAGAGACCCAAAACCATGTCCTGAGAGGGAACGGCAATCGGTGCCCCGTTGGCTGGATTGAGGATGTTGTGCGAGCCCAACATCAACAGTTGCGCCTCCAAGATGGCAGCTGAACCAAGGGGCAGGTGAACCGCCATTTGGTCACCGTCAAAGTCGGCATTGAATGCCGTGCATGCCAGGGGGTGCAATTGCAACGCTTTGCCCTCGATGAGCTTGGGTTGGAACGCCTGGATGCCCAAACGGTGCAGCGTAGGTGCACGGTTCAGCAGCACCGGGTGTCCCTTCATGACATTCTCAAGAATGTCCCACACCACGGGCTCCTTGGCATCCACAATCTTCTTGGCGCTCTTGACCGTCTTCACGACGCCACGCTCGATCATCTTGCGAATGATGAATGGCTTGTACAGTTCGGCAGCCATGTTCTTGGGCATGCCACACTCGTGGAGCTTCAAGTCAGGGCCCACGACGATGACGGAACGTGCGGAGTAGTCCACACGCTTGCCAAGGAGGTTTTGACGGAATCGACCCTGCTTTCCTTTCAAGCTGTCGCTCAACGATTTCAGCGGACGGTTGCTTTCCGTTTTCACGGCGCTGCTCTTGCGGCTGTTGTCAAACAAGCTGTCGACAGCCTCTTGGAGCATGCGCTTCTCGTTCCGCAAAATCACTTCGGGCGCCTTGATCTCGACCAAACGCTTCAAACGGTTGTTGCGGATGATCACACGGCGGTACAAGTCGTTCAAATCAGACGTCGCAAAGCGACCCCCGTCGAGCGGCACCAAAGGACGAAGCTCAGGCGGAATGACGGGCACCACCTTCACCACCATCCACTCGGGACGGTTCTCGATGCGGCTGTTGGCATCACGCAACGCCTCGACGACTTGCAGACGCTTGAGCTTTTCGCTCTTGCGCTGCTGAGAGGTCTCAGTGTTGGCTTCGTGACGAAGGCTGTAGCTCAATTCGTCCAGATCCAAGTTGGCCAGCAAATCGTGCACGGCATCCGCGCCCATCTTCGCCACAAACTTGTTGGGATCCTTGTCGTCGAGGTACTGGTTCTCCTTCGGCAACGTGTCCACGATGTCCAAGTACTCGTCCTCGGTCAACAAGGTGTACGCTTCCTTGGCGTCTGCCTGAGGCACCTCTGCGATGCCCTGGTTGATCACCACGTAACGCTCGTAGTAGATGACCTGATCCAGCTTCTTGGAGGGAATGCCCAAGAGGTAACCAATCTTGTTGGGAAGGCTCTTGAAGTACCAAATGTGCACCACAGGCACCACCAAATTGATGTGCCCCATGCGCTCACGACGCACCTTCTTTTCTGTCACTTCCACACCGCAACGGTCACACACGATTCCCTTGTAACGGATCCGCTTGTACTTGCCGCAGTGACACTCATAGTCCTTCACTGGACCAAAAATGCGCTCGCAGAACAAGCCATCACGTTCGGGCTTGTAAGTGCGGTAGTTGATCGTCTCGGGCTTCAACACTTCTCCGTGTGACGCTTCGAGAATGCGCTCAGGCGAGGACAACGAGATGGTGATCTTGTTGAAATCGCTGCTCAACTGCTTGGGGTTGTTTTGTTGGAACATCTGGGAAGGAATCAATCGAGTGAAACGGTCAAACCAAGGCCACGCAATTCATGCATGAGGACATTGAAAGATTCTGGGATGCCAGGTGTTGGCATCACATCGCCTTTCACAATCGACTCGTAAGCCCGCGCGCGACCCTGCACGTCGTCGGACTTGACCGTCAAAATTTCTTGGAGGATGTTGGCTGCACCGAAGGCTTCAAGCGCCCACACCTCCATCTCACCGAATCGCTGGCCTCCGAACTGCGCTTTACCGCCGAGAGGTTGCTGCGTGATGAGAGAGTAAGGACCAATGCTACGTGCGTGCATCTTGTCGTCCACCATGTGGCTCAACTTGATCATGTAGATGACGCCCACCGTGGCTGGCTGGTCAAAGCGCTCACCCGTTCCTCCGTCGTAGAGGTGGGTCACGCCAAACTCCGGCACACCCGCTTCCTCCGTCAAGTCGCAAATCTCTTGAATGGCAGCACCGTCGAAGATGGGCGTCGCAAACTTGCGTCCCAACTTCTCTCCTGCCCAACCGAGGACGGTTTCATAAATCTGACCCAAGTTCATACGCGAGGGTACGCCCAGCGGGTTCAAGACAATGTCCACAGGGGTTCCATCCTCAAGGAACGGCATGTCTTCCTGACGAACAATGCGGGCGACAATGCCCTTGTTTCCGTGACGACCCGCCATCTTGTCACCGACCTTCAGCTTGCGCTTCTTGGCGCCATAGACTTTGGCAAGTTTGACAATGCCTGCTGGCAATTCGTCACCCACGGTCACTTGGAACTTCTTACGCTTGTACACCCCCAACAAGTCGTTGTACTTCAGGGTGTAGTTGTGAATCAATCGCGCGGCCAAGCCACTTTGCTCGGCATCGCGAATCCAGCCGTCACCATTGATGATCAGGTAGTCCAGGCTGGAGAGCACCTTTTGGGTGAACTTGATTCCCTTTTTGACCTGCTCCTCCTTGTAGTAGTTGAAGACGCCTTGGCTGACTTTGCCACCCACAAGCTTCATCAGCTTCTCCACGAGGAGCTTCTTCAATGCAGCTGCTTCTTTGTCGAAGTCCTTGTCGATGGACTCCAAAACGGCTTTGTCGCTCGCCTTGGACTTGCGGTCCTTCACCGCACGGCTGAACAGTTTCTTCTCAATGACCACACCCTGGCCGGATGGAGGCATTTTCAAAGAAGCGTCCTTCACGTCCCCTGCCTTGTCACCAAAGATGGCGCGAAGCAGCTTTTCTTCCGGACTGGGGTCAGACTCTCCCTTCGGCGTGATTTTTCCAATGAGAATGTCGCCTTCGGTGACTTCGGCACCAATGCGAATCAAACCATGCTCATCGAGGTCTTTTGTTGCTTCCTCGCTGACATTGGGAATGTCGTTGGTCAACTCCTCCACACCGCGTTTGGTGTCACGCACCTCGAGCACGTATTCATCGACGTGGAGGGACGTAAAGACGTCCTCGCGAACCACGCGCTCTGAAATCACGATGGCATCCTCGAAGTTGTAACCCTGCCAAGGCATGAAGGCGACCTTCATGTTTTGACCGAGGGCAAGCTCTCCTTTCTGTGTGGAGTAACCCTCGACGAGGATTTGGCCTCCTTTCACTTTCTCACCCTTGGCCACCATGGGCTTCAAATTCATGCACGTGCCTTGGTTGGTGCGGGCGAATTTGGTGAGGTTGTACACGCGCAAATCACTTTCGAACGAAACGAGCAAGTCGTTCTCATCCATGTCGTGACGAATGTGAATTTCATTCGCATCCACAAATTCCACGATGCCGTCGCGTTCAGCGCGCAACAACACACGGGAGTCACGCGCAACAGGCGCCTCCACACCCGTTCCCACAATGGGAGAGTTGGGGCGCATGAGCGGCACAGCTTGACGCATCATGTTGGACCCCATCAAAGCGCGGTTGGCGTCGTCGTGTTCCAAGAATGGAATCAACGAGGCCGCGATAGACGCAATTTGGTTGGGCGCCACGTCCATGTATTGAAGCTCCTCTGGCTTCACAATGGGGAAGTCACCCTCCAGGCGGGCCTTGACCATGTCGTTTTCAAACGAACCGTCCTTTTTGATGGGCGCGTTCGCTTGGGCAATCATGGCGCTGTCCTCATCTTCAGCGGACAGGTAAACAACATCCTTGTCACTGATGGCTGCCTTGCCCTTGGTCACCTTGCGGTAAGGCGTTTCGATGAAGCCGAGTCGGTTCACCTTGGCATACACACAGAGGCTGGAAATCAAACCAATGTTGGGTCCCTCAGGCGTCTCAATGGTGCACAAACGTCCGTAGTGGGTGTAGTGTACGTCTCGAACCTCAAAGCCCGCACGCTCACGACTCAAACCACCTGGTCCGAGCGCAGAAATCCGACGCTTGTGCGTCACTTCGCTCAACGGGTTGGTTTGGTCCATGAATTGAGACAGCTGGTTCGTACCGAAGAAGCTGTTGATGACGGAGCTCAACGTCTTGGCGTTGATCAAGTCCGTTGGCGTGAAGACTTCGTTGTCACGCACATTCATGCGCTCACGGATGGTACGCGCCATGCGCGCCAGTCCCACACCAAATTGCGAGTACAACTGCTCTCCTACGGTGCGGATGCGACGGTTGCTCAAGTGGTCGATGTCATCCACGTCCGTGTTGCTGTTCACAAGGTCAAGCAACGTCTTGATGATGCGGATGATGTCGTCCGTGGTCAAGGTGCGAGACTCCTCACCCTCGATTTGGAGCTTGCGATTGATGCGGAAGCGTCCAACTTCACCGAGGTCGTAACGCTGCTCTGAGAAGAACAACTTGTCGATGACGCCGCGGGCCGTTTCCAAATCGGGCGGCTCCGCGTTGCGAAGCTGACGGTAGATGTACTCCACCGCTTCTTTTTCCGAGTTGGAACTGTCCTTTTGGAGGGTGTTGTAGATGATGGTGAAATCGCCCTGATTCACGCCCTCTTTGTGGAGAATGATGGTTTTGGACCCAGAGTCCAAAATCAACTCCATGTGCTCCTTCTCAAGGACCGTTTCACGCTCAAGAACGACCTCTGTGCGCTCAATGGACACCACCTCACCCGTGTCTTCTTCCACAAAATCCTCCACCCAAGTCTTGAGCACGCGTGCGGCCAAGGGACGGCCAAGCACACGCTTCAAGCCTGCCTTGGTCACCTTCACTTCATCCGCCAAGTCGAAAATGCCGAGAATGTCCCGATCCGTCTCATACCCAATGCTGCGAAGGAGCGTCGTGACGGGCAACTTTTTCTTGCGGTCGATGTATGCGTACATCACCCCATTGATGTCCGTGGCAAATTCAATCCACGAACCCTTGAAGGGAATGATGCGGGCCGAGTGCAACTTGGTTCCATTGGCGTGGCGGCTTTGGCCAAAAAACACGCCTGGAGAACGGTGCAATTGATTGACAATCACACGCTCAGCGCCATTGACCACAAACGACCCTTGCGGAGTCATGTACGGAATGGTGCCCAAGTACACATCCTGGACGATCGTTTCAAAGTCCTCGTGCTCCGGATCGGTGCAGTACAACTTCAATTTGGCCTTCAAAGGCACGCTGTACGTCAAGCCACGCTCAATGCATTCCTGGATGCTGTAGCGAGGAGGATCAATGAAGTAATCGAGAAATTCGAGAACGAATTGATTTCGGGTGTCAGTGATGGGAAAGTTTTCACTGAACACCTTGAACAGTCCCTCCGTCGTGCGGTTTTCAGGGTTCGTTTCCAGCTGGAAAAATTCCTGAAATGAACGGAGTTGAATGTCCAAAAAATCTGGATGCTCCAGAGGAAGATCTACGGAACCAAAGTTGGTACGCAGTGGGTTGGAGTTGGGGTTGGCCAGGGTCATGGTCGTTTGGTCTTGGAAAGGACAAACAAGGAAGTACAGGTTGGGGTTCGAATGCGCCGAACACGGAACATTCAGAAAGCAGACAAGGGCGGGGACCTGTTCCCCGCCCGTGCCTTATTGCTCGGGGTTGTGCTTACTTGAGCTCAACCTCGGCGCCAGCTTCCTCAAGTTGAGTCTTCAAGGCTTCAGCCTCGTCCTTAGGGATGCCCTCCTTGATTGGAGACGGTGCGCCGTCCACGATGTCTTTTGCTTCCTTCAAGCCGAGTCCGGTGAGTTCTTTCACGAGCTTCACGACTGCGAGCTTGCTGCCGCCAGCGGCCTTCAAGATCACGTCAAACTCGGTCTTCTCTTCACCGCCGCCGCCTTCGCCACCGCCGGCTGGGCCAGCAACTGCAACTGCTGCAGCAGCAGGTTCGATTCCGTACTCTTCCTTGAGGATTTCAGCGAGCTCGTTCACCTCCTTCACAGTGAGGTTCACCAACTCTTCTGCCATAGCTTTCAAATCAGCCATAATGATTGGATTGTATTGTTCGAATTCTAAGTAATGAGGATGTCAAGCTCAGCCGCGTTCTTGCAGCGCCTTGACCAGACCAGAAATGGTGTTGCCACCAGAGTTCAATGCACCAACAACATTCTTCATTGGAGACTGGAGCAGTGCAATCACATCTGCCACCAATTCCTCCTTCGACTTGATGTTGGTCAACGTCTCCAGGTTGCTGTCACCCAAGTAGGTTGCTTCTTCAACGTACGCGCCTTTCAAAAGCGGCATGTCGTGCTTCTTGCGGAACTCCTTCAGCACACGTGCTGGGGCGTTGCCGACATCACCCACGAGAAGGGCCGTTTGGCCTTTCAACACGTCGTAGAGTTCCGTGTAGTCACGGTCCTCCGTACGCTCCATGGCTTTGCGAAGAAGGGTGTTCTTCACCACGCGCACGGTGATGTCTTTCTTGTAGCACTCGCGGCGAAGGCTCGTGGTGGCCTCTGAATCCAACCCCGAAGCGTCGGTGAGGTAAACCACATTCTTCTCCGCAAGCACCTGGACAAGCTCGTCGATCAATTGATCTTTTTCAGTTCGAGTCATTGTAGTTCAGTTTGCGAATCAGGCAGTCGCCGTTTTCTGTTCGATTTTGATGCCAGGACCCATGGTTGAGCTCATTGCGATGCTCTTCATGTAAGTCCCTTTGGCGGAGGAGGGCTTCAACCGCATCAAGGTGGCCAACAATTCAGCGGCATTCTCCTCAATCTTCTTGGCGTCAAAGGACACCTTTCCAACAGAGGCATGCACGATGCCAAACTTGTCCACTTTGAAGTCGATTTTACCCGCCTTCACGTCCGTCACAGCCTTTCCAACTTCCATCGTCACGGTACCCGATTTCGGGTTTGGCATGAGGCCACGTGGTCCGAGAATTCGGCCCAACGCACCCACCTTGCCCATGACTTGGGGTGTGGTAATGATTACATCCACATCGGTCCATCCGCCCTTGATCTTCGTCACGTATTCGTCCAACCCAACGTGGTCGGCACCGGCGTCCTTTGCTTCCTGCTCTTTGTCAGGAGTGCAGAGCACCAATACACGTACGTTTTTGCCTGTCCCGTGAGGGAGGCTCACCGTTCCACGAACCATTTGGTTCGCTTTACGAGGGTCTACGCCAAGGCGCACAGCGAGGTCTACTGTTGCATCGAATTTGGTGGTCGAGCACTCCTTCACGAGGGCAGAGGCTTCTTCCAAGCTGTAGAGCTTTTCCGTATCGATCTTTTCAGCGACCGCTTTCTGGTTCTTTGTTAGTCGTCCCATGTTGCGCGGTTTGTGACTTAGAAGGGAGATTCACCAATGACGTTGATGCCCATGCTTCGTGCCGTTCCGGCCACCATTTTCATGGCGGACTCGACGGAGAAGCAATTCAAATCAGGCATCTTGTCTTCTGCAATTGTTCGCACTTGGTCCCAAGTGACTTTGCCCACCTTGCTCCGGTTGGATTCTGAAGAACCCTTCTTGAGCTTGGCGGCCTCCATCAATTGAACTGCGGCCGGTGGGGTCTTGATGACAAAGTCGAACGACTTGTCACTGTAGACCGTGATGACCGCTGGAAGGACCTTGCCCGCTTTATCTTGAGTTCTCGCATTGAATTGCTTACAGAACTCCATGATGTTCACACCCTTGGCACCCAAGGCGGGTCCCACAGGAGGTGACGGGTTGGCCGCTCCACCGCGAATTTGCAGCTTGATTAGTCCAGCTACTTCTTTAGCCATTGATCATATATTTGAACAGTCCTCCACCCGCGCAAAGGGAAGCATTTAGGGACATTGCGGAGAGGCTTCGGCTGTCTGTTCCAGTTGTTAGCTTTCTTTCTCTACTTGGAGATAGCCAAGTTCCACAGGCGTCTTCCGCCCAAAGATTTTGACCATCACCTTGAGTTTCTTCTTTTCTTCGTTGACCTCCTCAATGTTGCCGTGGAAGCCGTTGAAAGGACCATCGGTCACCTTCACCAATTCACCAGCCACATAAGGAATGTTGATGTCTTCCTCGCTGTCCGCCATGTCGTCGACCACACCCAAGATGCGGTTGACTTCGTTTTGACGCAATGGCATGGGCTCTCCACGTTTCTCTGCACCGAGGAAACCAATGACATTGGTCACATTTCGGATGATGTGGGGAACTTCGCCAACGAGAGCAGCCTCGATGTAGACGTAGCCGGGAAAAAGGTTACGCTCTTTGGAGACCTTCTTGCCGTTTCGAATGGTGAAGACTTTCTCCATTGGAATCAGCACTTGGCCTACGTAATCTTGCAATCCGGCCGCAGCGATTTCAGTCTCCACGGTTTCTTGTACCCGCTTTTCCTGACCGCTGACGGCACGCACGACGTACCACTTTTTGTCGATTTCACTCATGACTTGGAGGCTCATTGATTTGTTCAGAGGAGTTGGTAAAGCAATCCAACGACGCCAGACCACATGGAGTCCGCCGCGTTGACACCAAACGCCCAGTCCATCGCAGAAACGATGAAGGCAATCAAGAGGCTGGCCACGAAAACAAGCACCGAAGACTCTTGCAACTCGCGCCAGGTAGGCCAAGTCACTTTGGTCTGCAGTTCTTGAAAGGAGGCTTGCACGTATTCAGTAAACGAAGACATTGTTGTCAGTTTTTGCACGGGCGGCAGGGCTCGAACCTGCAACCAATGGTTTTGGAGACCACTACTCTACCAATTGAGCTACGCCCGTAGATGGAGGAAGAAGGAACCCCCGAAAAGGCCCTTCTTCCTTCGTGTTCGACTTGGTCTGAAACCGAGCCCTTAGGCAAGGATTTCAGTCACCTGGCCAGCGCCCACCGTACGACCACCTTCACGGATGGCAAAACGGAGACCCTTGTCCATGGCGATTGGCGCAATCAAGTTCACGTCAATCGTCACGTTGTCACCAGGCATGACCATCTCGCGGCCAGCTTCCAAAGTGATCTCGCCAGTCACGTCCGTGGTACGGAAGTAGAACTGAGGACGGTACTTGTTGTGGAAAGGCGTGTGACGGCCACCCTCTTCTTTCTTGAGGATGTAAACCTCACCCTTGAAGTGGGTGTGAGGCGTGATGCTGCCAGGAGCAGCGATCACCATGCCGCGACGAATGTCCTTCTTGTCGATGCCGCGGAGCAACAACCCAACGTTGTCACCAGCTTCACCACGATCAAGGATTTTGCGGAACATCTCCACACCAGTGATGGTGGTCTTGAGCTTCTCCTCAGACATGCCGATGATGTCCACTTCGTCAGCGGTGTTGATGACACCCGTCTCGATGCGACCTGTCGCAACAGTACCACGACCTGTGATCGTGAACACGTCCTCGATGGACATCAAGAATGGCTTTTCGTTGTCACGTGGTGGAATTTCGATCCACGCGTCCACTTCCTGCATGAGGTTCATGACAGTCTCAACCCACTTGGGCTCACCGTTCAATGCACCGAGGGCAGAACCCTGAACCACAGGACCGTTGTCTCCGTCGTACTCGTAGAAAGAGAGGAGTTCACGGATTTCCATTTCGACGAGCTCGAGCAATTCGGGATCGTCAACCATGTCCACCTTGTTCATGAACACCACGATGCGAGGCACACCAACCTGTCGGCCGAGCAGGATGTGCTCACGGGTTTGTGGCATGGGGCCGTCTGTGGCAGCCACTACGAGAATGGCGCCGTCCATTTGGGCAGCACCCGTCACCATGTTCTTCACGTAGTCGGCGTGACCAGGGCAGTCGACGTGCGCGTAGTGACGCTTGTCAGTCTGGTACTCCACGTGTGAAGAGTTGATGGTGATTCCGCGCTCCTTTTCTTCAGGGGCGTTGTCGATTTGGTCAAACGAGCGAGCCTCGCTATAACCAGCGTCGGCCATCACTTTGGTGATTGCAGCCGTGAGGGTGGTCTTCCCGTGGTCAACGTGGCCGATTGTGCCGATGTTGACGTGGGGTTTCGACCGGTCAAAAGTTTCCTTTGCCATGGTCTGGAAAGATTAATTGATGAATGATTTTCTTTTTCGAGGAGCCAATGACGGGAATTGAACCCGTGACCTCTTCCTTACCAAGGAAGCGCTCTACCCCTGAGCTACATCGGCTGGTCAGAGCGGAAGACGAGATTCGAACTCGCGACATTCAGCTTGGAAGGCTGATGCTCTACCAACTGAGCTACTTCCGCTTGCACAACTGAGTGTTTTGTAGTGGGGGTAATAGGATTCGAACCTATTCAGTCAAAGACAACAGATTTACAGTCTGCCCCGGCTCTCCAACTCCGGCGTACCCCCTGATGCACTCACCCAATCGTGCGTGATTGGTACATAGAGCCGGTGGAGGGATTCGAACCCCCGACCAGCTGATTACAAATCAGCTGCTCTGGCCTCTGAGCTACACCGGCAACATTTCAAAGAACAGGGCAACAAAAACCCTCCCAATTTTCGGGAGGGCAAATGTACGAAAGAAATTCACGTGACTTTACATGCTCACGGAGGAAATTTTTTCGAGATGATTTTCATTCATGCATGGACCTTCAAGACCTGTCTGCGCAGGGCTTCGTGAACTTCATCCATGGCTGCTTCGAAACTCACCGCACGTTTCTTCGCAAAGAGATCTTTGCCAGGCACATGGGCCTTGACTTCCACGAGTTTGTTTTCGCGGGTGTCACTTTTCTCCACGCGGAGAAACACCTCGCAATTTTGGATCTCATTGTTGAACGTCAACAGCTTGTCCAACTTCGCATTGACAAAATCGATCAATGCCTGGTCGGCATCAAAATGAATGGAATGAATCTGAACTTGCATGGTGCAACCGGGATTACTCCCCCGTTGCCCTTTTGTTCAGCGGAGAAGCGTTGTGAAACTCCTTCAGCTTTGCTGTCGTGTGCTGGGTGTAAACCTGGGTCGAGGACAAACTGGCATGGCCAAGCAAATCTTTCACTGCCGCCAGCTCCGCTCCGCGATTCAACAAGTGCGTTGCAAACGTATGCCGAAGTACGTGAGGGCTGCATTGTTGCAACGTACTCACCTCCCCAAGATAGTGATTGACCCTGCGATAAACAAATGACGGATAAAGAGAACTTCCTGCATCCGTTACGAACAAATCGTCTCCTCCCACAGGACGATCCATGACATGCTGCATGATGCTCTCCAACGTCGAAGGCAACAAGGGCAACACGCGTTCTTTTCTGCCTTTGCCATACACCCGCAATTCCTTTCGAGCGCCATTGACATCCTTCACCTTCAAACCGATCAACTCACTCATTCGAATGCCCGTCTCGTAAAGAAGGGCCATCATGCTTCGGTCCCGGCGGCCTTTCCAATCGGAAGGGAAAACTTCCTCACTGAAGAGCTCGCTCATGGCATGCTCAGGAACCACTTCTGGCATCCTTTTCTCAACTTTGGGCAACACCAAAGATTCCGCGGGATTCGCTGTCATCATGCCCTGTCGGCGTGCAAATTTCACGAAGGTTCGGTAGACGCTTACTTTTCGGTGAATGGTACGTGGCGACTTGCCGGCTTTCATCAACGCCACAACCCAAGAGCGAATCCACTCCGACTCGACGGAGGTCAAATCCTCGGTGTCGTACGTCTCACCCATGAATCGCTGCATCTGGTTGAGATCCGAGCGATAACATCGAACGGTATGGTCTGAACCCCGTCGCTCTTTCTGCAAGTATTCCAGAAATTGGGTAATATGTAAGGAGGCTTGGGTCAAGGCACAAAACAAAAAAGGCGATACAGCAGCTGCAATATCACCTTTTTTATCGACATAAACAAATATTATGTCGACGAATTATCGAGATTTATCACTCCGCCTTCAAATTCAAACCATTCTTGTAGATGGCCTTCTTGCGCATCTCCCGGTTCAACACGCTTGGTTTCACGAATTCACGACGCGTGCGCAACTGCTTCATCGTCTTCGTCTGGTCGAACTTTTTCTTGAATTGCTTGAGGGAACGTTCGATGTTGTCTCCCTCTTTGACTTGAATGCTGAGCATGGTAATTCTGATTGGGCGCCAAAAGTAAGAAATTTCTGAGAAAGACCGTCTTAGCCTTTCAGCAATTCTCTGCTGATGACCAATTTCTGGATTTCACTTGTCCCCTCTCCGATGGTGCAAAGCTTGCTGTCACGGTAAAATTTCTCGGCCGGAAAGTCTTTGGTGTAGCCATACCCGCCGAGGATTTGGACTCCCTCCGTGGCCACCCGCACACACACTTCGCTGGCCTCGTACTTCGCCATGGCACTTTCCTTCGTCACCGCCTTGCCCGCGGATTTCAAAGCACACGCCTGACGGGTCAACAAATCCGCAGCCTCAATGGCCGTGGCCATGTCTGCGAGCTTGAATGCGATCGCTTGAAAGTTGGCGATGGGCTGGCCAAATTGCTCCCGCTCCTTTGCATACTGCGTGGCCGTAGCCATGGCGCCTTTGGCCATGCCAAGGGCAAGCGAGGCAATGCTGATTCGGCCTCCATCCAAAATCTTCATGGCCTGAATGAAACCCTCGCCCACTTCGCCCAAGACGTGTGTCGCAGGCACCCTGCAGTTGTCGAACACCATTTCGGCAGTTTCGCTCGAACGCATGCCGAGTTTGTTTTCCTTTTTCCCTCCAGAAAAGCCCGGCGTTCCGCGCTCCACCACGAAGGCGGTGATCCCCCGGCTGTCCAAAAGCTCCCCCGTCCGGGCAAGCACCACAGCCACATCGCCGCTGATGCCGTGTGTGATCCAATTCTTGGTGCCATTCAACACCCACGCGTCCCCGTCTTGGTCCGCCACACAGCGCATGCGCATGGCGTCACTGCCCGTGTTGGCCTCCGTGAGACCCCACGCACCAATCCACTGACCAGAAGCCAATTGGGGCAGCCAGCGTTGCTTCTGCTCCTCGTTGCCAAATTGCAAAATGTGTCCTGTGCACAGGCTGTTGTGCGCAGCCATGGACAAGCCAATGGAGCCACACACCTTGGCGAGCTCTTCAATGGCCATCTTGTATTCGTAGTACCCCAAGCCAGCACCACCGTACTGCGCTGGAACCAACATGCCCATCAACCCCAATTCTCCCATGCGCTGAAACAAGTCCCGTGGGAAGTGCTGGTTTTCGTCCCACTCCATGCGGTGGGGCAGAATCTCCCGCTGGGCAAAATCACGGATGCTGTCGCGCATCAAGCGCTGGTCTGAGGTCAATGTAAGCTGCATGCGTTCCTGTCGTTGAGGACCACAAAGGTCGACAAAGTGAGCCCATCGCCCTACTCGCGCTCCTGCACTTCCTCGCCGCGCGAACAAATGGCCAAATACGGAGTCCAAGCCACGCGTTCTTCTGCCGACGGCGCCAAGCGCAACCAAAATTCATCCATCGTCGTGCCCCTTCCCCATGCACGAAGCACGCGTCGCGTTTGATCTGCATCGAACAAGGGGTGCCTCACCAACCCCCGGAATTCCATGGAGTCCAGGCAAAGCGGTCGATGCGAGTTGGGGGGCACAATCAGTGCATGCTGAACGTTGGCCACGACTGAGGAATCCAAACCATATACCCGAAGGAGCTGTTCAATCTCCACAAATCCCCCCATGGCTTCTCGAAACTTCACAATGCGTTGCGAGAGCACCGTCCCAATGCCCGGCAACGTGGCCCACTCCGCGGCATTTGCTTCATTGATGTTCAGAATCGGCCTTGGTTTGGAAAAGACAGAAGACCTCTTCGGTGACGCAGGCAAACGTCGCTCAGATGCGCCTCGAGAGCCACGAAACTTCCGAAAATCAGCCTTCGTCACAACCTCCTTTTCTTCAAGCCAACACAACAACTGCGGCACCGTGGCCCGTGGCAACTCCCGCAAGCGCCGTTCCCACGCCTGATTGCGCCACAAGTGACTCACCACAGCGCCTCCGATCAACAAACATGCCCAACTCCACTCTCGAAGTTGGGCATGCTTCACGCCAAAAAAACGCGAATTCGAATTAGTCGTACCTCTTGATTTCGCCACTCTTCACCCTCCTCATGTAGTCTCCCAAATCCTCCTTCACCTCGCGTGCCATGAAATACAATCCCAGCACGTTGGGAAAGCACATGGCAAAAATCATGGCATCTCCAAAGTCAAACACACTTTGTGCAGAGATGGCAGAACCCACCACCACAAAGACACAAAACAGCGCCTTGTAGGTGATGTCCATAGCACGTGTCTCTCCAAAAAGGAACGTCCACGCCTTCAAGCCGTAATAGCTCCAGCTGATCATCGTGCTCAACGCAAACAAAATCACCGCCACAGACAAGACCACGGGGAACCAAGACAACGTCTGGCTAAAGGCGGAAGACGTCAAGTTGATCGCCTGCAACTCCCCTGCCTGTGCGCTTGCCAACACACCCGCCTGGTCGTACATCCCGTAGTCACTGATGACAATCACAAGCGCCGTCATGGTGCAAATGACCACGGTGTCAATGAAGGGCTCGAGCAAGGCCACAATGCCTTCACTGACAGGTTCATCCGTCTTCGCCGCACTGTGCGCAATGGAGGCAGAACCAATGCCCGCTTCATTGGAGAACGCCGCGCGCTTGAATCCTTGAATCAACACCCCGACAAGGCCACCATACATGGCCTCGCTGTTGAAGGCTCCGTTGAAGATTTTGGCAAACGCGGAAGGCACCTCACCGAGGTTTCCGAAGATGACGGCCAAGGCACCGAGGATGTAAATCCCCACCATGAAAGGAACCACCTTGTCCGTCACTTTGGCAATGCTCTTGATGCCTCCGAGAATGATGGCCGCCACAATCACCGCCATGATCACCCCGAACACCCAGCTGTTCCCGTAAAACAACGAAGCCTCTCCTCCCGTCACCGCAATGAGCTGGCTGGTTGCTTGGTTGATTTGGACCATGTTGCCCCCACCAAACGACCCGCCAATGCACGCGATGGCGAACAGCGCCGCCAAAACTGCGCCAAGGCCTTTCTTGTTTTGTTTGGCCAACCCATCTCGGAGGTAGTACATCGGACCGCCAGAGATGCTGCCATCTTCATTCACCCTGCGGTATTTCGTACCGAGGGTGCATTCCACAAATTTGGAGCTCATGCCGAGCAAGCCCGCCACAATCATCCAAAACGTGGCGCCTGGCCCACCCAACGAAACCGCCACAGCAACACCTGCGATGTTTCCAACACCCACAGTGCCTGACAACGCGGCAGTCAATGCCTGAAAGTGACTGACTTCACCTTTGTGATTGGGGTCGTCGAATTTGCCGCGAACCACATCGAGCGCATGGCTGAATGCCGTGATGTTCACGAATCGATTGTAGAGGGTGAAAATCAATGCGCCCGCCAACAGCCAAATCAGCACAAAAGGGACCTCCCTCCCGCCGCCGATGGGGACGGTGAAAAAGATGACGCTCATGATGGCGTTGGTCACGGGCTCCATGACCGCATTGATGCGGTCGTCGACGCTGCCTTGTGCCTGGGCAAGCCATGGCATCAGGGACAGCATAAGAAAGGTCAGTCGTTGGATCATAGGTGTGGTTTGAATCAAACTTGAGGGTTCTGAATGCCGAGGACGCGGTTCAGCGTTCGGATTTGGTCCACCGTCCCCAAGACGAACAATTTGCATGCGTCGTCGAGCGGGGTGTCTGCACTAGGATTGATGATGAAATCACCGTCCGATTTCTTGACGCCCACGACATTCACGCCAACGCGGTTTCGGGCATCGAGTTCTCCGAGGGTGGCCGCCTTCAATCCTTGGGGCAACACATTCACAGGGATTTCTTCCAAGTTGATCGCGTCGGCACCTTGAATGCGAACGTGGTCGAGGAATTCCAACACATCGGGCATGACGACAAGTGATGCCATGTGTGAACCACCCACCTTGTCGGGCATGATGACGTTGTTGGCACCCGCCACACGCAACTTGCTCACCGAATTGGACATGGAGGCCCGGCTGATGATGTGGATGTCCGGCGCCATCTCTCGAGCCGCCAAGACCACATAGAGGTTTTGGGCGTCGTCGGGCAACGTGGTGATGACCGACTTGGCACGGGTGATGCCCGCATCCGCGAGGTTTTCATCGCGCGTGGCGTCACCAGGAATGACCAAGTGGCCTTCCTCGGCGAGGCGCTCTGCCTTTTCAGCATCTCCCTCCACAATGACCACCGGTGTGTTGTGGTCCACGAGTTCTTGAACCGCCATTTCACCCACGCGACCAAGACCACAGACAATGACGTGTCCGGTCAGTTTTTCGACTTCTTGTTTCAATCGTGCCTCTTTGAAGGTGTTTCGGTATTCGCCATTGACAAAGTACGTCGTCAGCGCGGAAATGGAATACGCAAAGGTCCCCAAGCTTCCCATGATCAACAACGTCGTGAAAACCATCCCATTGTCGCTCAACTCCCTCACTTCTCCAAACCCCACCGTCGACACCGTGATGACAGTCATGTACAGCGCCTCCACCCAAGAATACCCTTCTACCAAAACGTATCCCACGCTCCCAAAAATGACCACGCCGATGACGAAGGCCACGGCAAGGTAGATTCTGGGAAAAACGCGGAAGGGAAACATCATCATTGCTTCGAATCTACAACGCCCCAAGACAGCACACGCGGGCGCGGCAATTCGTTTTGCAAACGGAGACGTGAATTTTGTGCGTGTCTCAGCAGAGTGAATGGGATTCCAACGTCTTGCGCATTTGTGCCGCCAACGCTTGCGCTGCCTCGGCCGCGGCCTTCTGGGACGCTTCCACTGACGCATCGGGGCCCGCAGCGTACAAAATGCCGCGGGAGCTGTTGACCAGCAATCCGCATTGGTCGTTCATGCCATGTTCAGCCACGTCCGCCACGGTGCCTCCTTGTGCGCCCACACCTGGAACCAACAAGAACGCATGGGGAGCCTCTTCGCGAATGTCCTTCAACATTTCTGGCCGGGTGGCCCCCACGACATACATCAACCTTTGGGCCCCTTCATACGCTTGGCTTTGGCGCAACACTTCTCGGAACAAAGGACGCTGTCCGTGAAATTCAAAGTCATCGGCACCAGGATTGGATGTGAGTGCAAGCAAAATGGTCCAACGTCCCTCGAATGCGGTGAAGGGTTCGACACTGTCCCGGCCCATGTACGGCGCCACTGTCACGGCATCGGCGCCCAGCCCTTCGAACATGGCTCGGGCATAGCGTGTGGCAGTGTTGCCAATGTCGCCTCGCTTCGCATCAGCAATCACCAAGACGTCACTCGGAATGCGCTCCACGACGCGTTCCAGCGCAGCCCATCCCGCGGCTCCGTATTGCTCGAAGAAGGCCAAGTTGGGTTTGTACGCCACGGCAACGTGTTGGGTGGCCTGAACCATCGCCAGACAAAAGGCCTCCATGCCCTCCACGCCCTCGCCAAACGAAGCGGGTATCCGATCAGGGTCGGGATCAAGCCCTACGCAGAGGTAGGAACCTTTGGCCTGAATGGCCGACAACAACCCTTCTGGGGTTTGCAAAGCGATGGCTGGAGGACGCCGAGACAATCGTGGTGCGGACATGGCGCAAAGGTCGGGCATGGCCGTTCTCGAGGGATGCTCGAACATGTCTTGCGGAAGGGGGTTGTCAAAGATTTTTCAACCGCTCCGCGCGGTCGGCCACGTGCAATGCCTCAATGACGGCCGTCAAGTCGCCACCCAAGATGGCGGGCAACGCATGCAACGTCAACCCGATGCGGTGGTCGGTGACCCTGCCTTGAGGGAAATTGTAAGTTCGGATTTTGGCGCTTCGATCCCCCGTGCTGACCTGGGATTTGCGCTCAGCAGCACGCTCTGCCTCGGCCTCGGCGCGGGCCGCATCGTACAAGCGACTGCGCAAGACTTCGAGCGCGCGTTCGTAATTCTGATGCTGAGAGCGACCGTCTTGACATTCCACGACGGTTCCGGTGGGAAGGTGCGTCAACCGCACCGCACTCTCCGTCTTGTTCACGTGTTGACCTCCGGCGCCACTCGCGCGAAACGTGTCTTTTCGCACGTCGTTCAAATTCAGCGCCACATCCACTTCTCCCGCCACAGGCAACACCGCCACCGTCGCGGCGCTCGTGTGAACCCTTCCCTGGGATTCGGTGGCAGGCACCCGCTGCACGCGATGCACCCCCCTCTCAAATTTGAGCCAGCCGAACACACCCTCTCCCTCCAATCGAATCACCGCTTCTTTGAATCCGCCCACCGTGCCTTCACTCATGCCGACCCAACTGTGCTTCCACCCGCGGTCTTCGGCGTGCTTCACATACATCCGGACCAAATCCCCGGCAAACAATGCCGCCTCGTCCCCGCCCGTGCCGGCACGCACCTCCAAAATCGCATCGCGGTCGTCGGCCGCATCGTGGGGAAGCAACATCCATTTGGCCTCTTCCACCCCTTGCCCGAGTTCGGACGTCAATGCCGGCAACTCCGCAGCCCCAAGCTCGCGCATGTCGGCATCTTCCGAATCCATCCAAGCGGTGGCCTCATCCCAATTGGCCAAACACGTGACGAGCTGCCGCGCCTTCTCGGCCATGGGTTTCAAGCGTCGATGCTCACGCATCAGAGCCGCAAAGGCCTCCTGATCGGACGCCACCTCCGGGTCGGAGACGCGCTTCTCCACCTCTGCAAATCGGTCTGCGATGCTTTGGAGTTTGCCCACCCAACCGCCGATGTCTTCGCGGTCCAGTGCCATGCCTCAGGTGTACGTGAACGTTCCGTGCAGGCCATCGACCGTGACGGCAGGCGCTCCCTCCTTGGGTTCCACACGCCCGATGATTTGGGCATCGATGCCAAACGACTTGCTGACCTTGATGATCTCCTGTGCCGTCACATCGTCTGTATACACCTCCAATCGGTGCCCCATGTTGAACACCTTGTACATCTCTTCCCACGAGGTTCCTGACTCGCGCTGAATCGTCTCGAACAACACAGGGGTCTTGAACAAGTTGTCCTTCACCACATGCAGGCCTTCGTTCAAAAAGTGGAGCACCTTGGTTTGAGCACCACCGGAACAATGCACCATGCCTGAAATGTTGGCGCGATGGTCCTTCAAAAAGGCCTGCACCACGGGTGCATACGTGCGGGTAGCGGACAACACCATTTGGCCGGCATCCAGCGGCGACCCCTCCACCTCATCGGTCAAACCAAAGCTGCCAGAATAGACAAATTGGTCGTCCGTTCCTGGATCAAAACTTTCCGGATACTTCGTCGAAAGGGCCTTTTCGAAGACATCGTGACGCGCCGAGGTCAACCCGTTGCTTCCCATGCCTCCGTTGTAACGAGACTCGTAGGTGGCTTGGCCAAAGCTCGCCAATCCGACCACCACGTTGCCCGCTTGAATCCGTCCGTTGTCAATGACTTCATCGCGACGCATGCGCGCCACAACTGTGGAATCCACAATGATGGTCCGCACAAGGTCCCCCACGTCTGCGGTTTCACCCCCTGTGGAACGAATGTCCAATCCTTGGGAACGCAAATCTGTGAGCAGCGCCTCCGTGCCCTGAATGATTTCCTTGATGACCTCGCCAGGAACGAGGTGTTTGTTTCTGCCAATCGTGCTGGACACCAAAATGGGGCCCGTGCACCCGACACAGAGCAAATCGTCGACGTTCATGATGAGGGCATCTTGGGCGATCCCCTGCCACACACTTGCATCCCCCGTCTCCTTCCAATACATGTAAGCGAGGGACGACTTGGTCCCTGCACCGTCGGCATGCATCACCACACAGTGCTCCTCGCTTCCCGTCAGGTGATCGGGTACAATCTTGCAGAAGGCCTTGGGAAACAAGCCTTTGTCAATCCCTTCGATGGCCGCATGCACCTCTTCCTTTCCCGCGGAGACGCCACGGGCCGCATACCTCGCATCACTCACGACTTACTCGCCGGGCTTGTAATCGAAACGGATGATCTTGAAGACCGTGCGGCGGTTGCGCTGGTGCGCCAGTTCGCGGTCATCTGCAGCCATGCGGTTGATCTCTGCATCGCTGACCAACAGCGCTTCTTCGCCGTAACCAACCGGCACCATGCGTTCAGAAGCGATGCCTTTTTCAGTGAGGTAATTGACGCAAGTCTCGGCGCGATCTTGACTGAGCTTTTTGTTGTCAGAAGCACTGCCACGGCTGTCTGTGTGCGCCTCGAGTTGAATCACCAAATTCTCGTTGCGCTCAAGAAGGTCAACGAGGTAATTCAAGGAATCTGCAGAATTCACAGAGGCATCCACCAAGAGTTCAGCACTTCCGAGAGGGTACAACACCACAGGCATGTCGTATTCCTTGTCCAAGACAATCTCTTTCAGGAGGTACTCGCGGGCGAGCGTGGTGGACTCGGTCAATCCGGACGTGGTCAGGAGGGCACCCGTGCCGATGTAACCTTCGGCGGCCACATCCACATTGAACGTCATGTTCTCCCCGATTTCACCCTCGCAAAGGGACAATTCACCTTCCCCATCGGATGTGAAGGCATTGGAAGAACCGTCGTTGGATTCCAAGGTCACTGTGGCCCCAACAATGGGCATGCCCGTATCATAGTCATAGACATAGGCCTGGTAGCAGAATTCGAGAGGTGGCAATTTGAACGAGTACAAATCGTCCACTCCCTTGCCGCCCACGCGGTTGGACGTGAACATCCCTTCTTCCATGCCGTCGCGGAAAGAAATCGCAAAATCGTCGGAAGCTGAGTTCAAGGGGTAAGGCAATGCCGTGGGCTCGGCGAAGGCAAGCTTGCCTTCACGACCCTCCGCTTTCCAAAGGTCCAGCCCACCCAGGCCTTCGCGACCGTTGGAGGACCAATACAGGTCTCCGTTGTCACGGAAGTGGGGGAACATGTCATCTCCAGTTGTGTTAATGCTGCCTCCGAGGTTTTGAGGAATGGCGCCTTCAAAGGAGCCATCAACTGCCTCCACATACCAAAGGTCCTTCCCTCCAAAGCCCCCCGGCAAGTCCGACGCAAAAATCAAGATGTTGTCGTCCGGCGACAGCGTGGGGTGTCCCACTTGTGAACTGTCGTTCTCATCGCGGTTGATGAGTCCCAACGCCATAGATGCTCCGTATCCAGAGCCCTGCTTTTTGGCTGTGAAGATGTCACAGGCCAAATTCGAGCCGTCCATGTCCATGCAACGGGTGAAGTAAATCACCTTTCCGTCGCTGTCGAACGTGGCACCTCCTTCGTTGTGAACGGTACAGATTGTGTTGCTCAATGGCTCGGGCTCGCTCCAGCGGCCCTTTTTGTCCATGTCGCTGTGAAACAGATCCATGTAGGCCTGGCCCGTGATGGGGTCCTCATCGGTTCCAGTGGCAGATTCACGCGAGGAAGCGAACACGAGCTCGTCTTGATTCTTGCCTGTGAATGTGGGGCAGAAATCGTAAGACGCCGAGTTCAACAACACCATGGGCTCCACGATGTAACGGCTCTCGGGCTCCTCGATCATGATGGCTGCCAGGTCGGCGTTTTCAATGCGGCTTTCTGCCACGTCTGAATCGCCTCCCGCGTTTTGGAAGCGCGTATACATCTCAATGGCCTCATCGAAGGCCTCCTGGTCACGGAGCGCATCCCCGTACACCAAGAACACCATGCTGTTGCGGTCTCCATATTTCAGACCAATCGCCTTGTCGTACCACTCTGTCGCCATTTCTGGCTCGTGGTGAAGACGGTACGACTCTCCTGCTTGAAAAGCGCAATATGCTTTGAGGGCGACGTCAGACTTGATTTTCGCGTACAACGCCACGTACTCTCGGGCGGCGTCGTGGTAGCCTCGACGCTCGAAAGCCTGGTCGGCTTCCATCGTCATGTCGCTTTGGGCAAACGCTGCTGTTGCAGCGAACAAGGAGAAAAGGATCGTGGCACTCAAGCGGGCCACACGTGCTTGCAGGTTGTTGGGCATTCCTAAATAGGCTTGGTGAATCAGGTTGTGAAAGTAACGAAAAAAAGGCGCGCCCTGAGGTGACGCCCTTTTCAATTCTCCAACAACCGATGGTGAATCCGAGGTTGTATTGAGTCCAGCGGCTTAGCGCGTGAAGAGCATTTCTTGGAATTTGGGCAAAGGCCAAATCTCATTGTCCACCAACTGTTCCAGTCGCGCGCAATGGCTGCCCACTTCCTCGATGAGCGGCGTCACCACAGAACCATAGTTCACTGCGCGCTTCGCGATGTCGTCCATCTTGTTGATTTTGGAGCGCTCGCTGCGCAAGCTAGAGGCCGACGCGTGCAACTTGCTCACGCACTCCGACACCTCTGCCAGCACTTCGCGCTGGCCGGCAGTGATCGCCTTGGCGTCTTTCCCGAACACGTCGGTCAAACCGCTGATGTTTTCGATGAGCATGTTTTGGTAAGCAATGGCCGCAGGAAGGACGATGTTGATCGCCATGTCGCCTGCGATGCGCGCCTCAATTTGACGCTTCATGATGTAGTTCTCATACTCCACTTCTTGCCGGGCGTGGATCTCCTCGGTGGTCAACACGCCGAGCGAAGAGAACAATTCGCCCACTTCTTTGCGTCCCCAAACTTCGAGGGCTGTGGGTGTGTCCGTCAGGTTGCTCAGTCCGCGCTTTTTGGCCTCCTTGACCCACTCGTCGCCGTAACCGTTGCCTTCAAAGCGGATGGCCTTGTGTGCTTTGATGAGCTTCTGCAACTCCTTCAGCAACGCGTCGTCTTTCTTGTCTCCTCCCTTGATGCGGACATCGACAGCCGTCTTGAACGCATTGAGCTGCTCCGCCACGATGGTGTTCAGCACCGTCATGGGCACCGCACAGTTGGCCGTGGATCCCGCCGCACGCAATTCAAACTTGTTTCCTGTGAAGGCGAAAGGAGAGGTGCGGTTGCGGTCGGTGTTGTCGAGCAACACCTCAGGAATGCGGCCGATTTCCAACTTCAGTGCGGTCTTGTCGTCCGGCGTCAACTTCCCTGCTTTGATGCTCGCCTCGAGGGCATCGAGTGACGCTGTCAACTGCGAACCGATGAAAGCTGACATGATGGCCGGAGGGGCTTCGTTGGCCCCCAAGCGGTGGTCGTTCCCGACACTCGCAATCGACGCGCGAACCACGTCTGCGTGACGGTGCAACGCCGCCAAGGTGTTCACGAAGAACGTCAAGAAGCGGAGGTTGGTCTTGGGGTTGTTGCCAGGCTTGAGGAGGTTGACACCGGTGTTGGTGCCGAGCGACCAGTTGTTGTGCTTGCCCGAACCGTTCACACCTGCGAAAGGCTTCTCGTGAAGCAAAATGCGGAAGTCGTGACGACGTGCCACCTTTTCCAACAATTCCATCAAGAGGAGGTTGTGGTCATTGGCGAGGTTCGCCTCTTCAAACACCGGCGCCAGCTCAAATTGGTTGGGCGCCACCTCGTTGTGGCGTGTGGTCACGGGAATGCCCAACTTGTGCGCTTCCATTTCGAAGTCCTTCATGAACGCAGACACGCGCTCGGGAATGGCTCCGAAGTAGTGGTCGTCCAACTGCTGACCCTTGGCGGGCGCTGCACCAAACAACGCGCGACCGGTCATGGCCAAGTCGGGACGCGCCGCGTACAAGGCCTTGTCAACCAAGAAGTACTCTTGCTCCCAGCCCAGAGTGGCGTTCACCTTCGTGATGTTCTTGTCGAAGTACTGACACACCGACGTGGCCGCCGCGTCCACCGCAGACAAGGCCTTCAGAAGAGGCATCTTGTTGTCAAGGGCGTACCCGGTGTAGCTGATGAAGATGGTGGGAATGCACAGCGTTTCGCCCCACACAAACGCGGGTGAAGTGGGGTCCCACAACGTGTATCCACGGGCCTCAAACGTGTTGCGAATGCCTCCACTGGGGAACGAAGAAGCATCGGGCTCCTGCTGCACGAGCAAGGTTCCATCAAACTTTTCAATGGCGCGCCCGTCGGCTGTGGGTGAGATGAAGCTGTCGTGCTTCTCAGCAGTGCTTCCGGTCAAGGGTTGGAACCAGTGCGTGTAGTGCGTGGCACCGCGGCTGATTGCCCATTCCTTCATGGCCGAAGCCGTTTGGTCTGCCACTTTGCGGCTGATGGGGGTTCCCTTTTCCATGGCCTCCACGATGCCGTCGTAGGCTTCGTCGGGCAAGTATGAACGCATCACGTGCAGGTTGAACACGTTTTCACCGAAATACTCGGAGATTTTGTTGGCCGGACGAGGCTGGTGGTTTGGCACGCGATCCAACACTTCGTGCAGGGCTTGTTGACGGTTGAGGCTCATGGCGTAGAATTTTGGGCAAAAATACACCTCACCCTCACCAAATGCGGGGGGCTCACGGAAAAAAAGCATCAAAAATTCATCAACACCCCCTCCACAATCAGGGGGTTGTTATCCAAAACAGGTGTTTTTACCCAAACACCCCCCTTTAATTCACTCCTTCACCACCCAACGCGTCCAAACTTGGTCTTCCTGACGCACCACCACCACCAACGTACCTGAAGGCCAGGCGCTGGCGTCCAAGATGGACTGCCGCCCCGCCTGGGCTTGCCACAGACCTTGGTCGATCAATTGACCCTGAACGTTGTGAATGCGGTATTCCGCTTGGCCAGAGAATCCCGCAGGGAGCAACGTAAGCTGGTCCTGCATTGGGTTGGGGAACACGGCCACATCGCCGCCCACCTCCGGCTGCTCGCTCACCCCACTGTACAAGTTGGTCGCCCAGTAGAAGGCTTGGGAGATGGATTTTCCAAAGTCAGATTCGAAG